>CAXDSX010000071.1:0-10727 GCA_963992075.1 uncultured Pseudomonadales bacterium
CAGAAGACGGCATACGAGATCAGCCTCGGTCTCGTGGGCTCGGAGATGTGTATAAGAGACAGCTTCTAGGCAGGGATGTCTTGGGTGGTTCAAGATTCGGGATTTCTCGTGCTGTGGTGAAGGCGAAAAAGAATCCGACAATTACAATGGTGAGTGCGCCCCAAGTAGCCAAGGCATGGTACGCGCTAAGATTTTGATACGAATCGCCAAGGGCGGTGAGAAACAAGTAGGTCGTAGCCGCCCCCGCAATCCAGCCAAACATGCTATTGAAACCGTGGAGTTGATTGCGCTGTTCATAATCCTTGCTGATTTCTGCGCCCAGCGCTTCCCTCGGTACTTGATAAAACGTCCAAGCAACGCGGACGCCGATGGTGAGTGTCAGTAACTGGATAAACAATGCCAATTGCGACTCGCTTTGATCGACGGTCAACAACAAAAAAAAGAAAAGTGCCGATGGGATGATGCTCAGGAATATGTATGGGTGACGCCGGCCCCATCGCGATTTGGTGTAATCGGATAGGTACCCAAGGATGGGATCGGTGAACCCATCGACGACCATGGCAATCGCGAGCGCGAGTGACGCCCACCAGGCTTCTAGCCCGAGGACGTCGTTGTAGTAATAAATGATTGGTGCGCCGAACAAGTATCCCTTGATCGAGATCGGGATTTGCCCAACCCCGTAGGCAAGTAGTTGGGAGAATTTTGCTTTGGTCGCCACGAATTACTGCCTTATTGCGGTTAATACGGTCCTGCAGGTCAAAAGCCGCAAGACGGCTTAGCCCATATCACTTGTCGAGTCTAACCTTATTCGATTGCCCGAGGGTTGGGTATTGTCCCTGGTGATGTCGGAGAGAAACCGTCCCGTATGCGCCTGCCACCAAGAAAGAAATGCAGGGCGCTCCAAACCGAGATAATGGCCAAGGTACTTAGGGCATAGCGGAGACTATTACTGCCGTAGTTGGGTTGCAGGGCGTCGCTGATTGCCCCAACTGCGTAGGGACCGAGTCCGAGGCCGATGATGTTGCCAACGAATAGGTTGATCGAGGCTGCGACGGACCGCATTTCTATTGGCATTTGCGATTGCACCATCGCGAACGTGGGGCCGATGTATACGCCGCCCAGAATCGATGGAATCGCGAAAGCGATAAACCCTTGGAATGCCGAGTCGCTAAAGTAAGTCACCAGACTAAAGGGAAGCGCGACAATAATGGCGAGGGCAATGATCCAAGATCGCCATGAGGGGCCGCGACGGGCACTCAAACGATCGGCGAAATACCCACCGAGAAACGTTCCGAGTGCGCCACCGCCGCCTATGAGTAGCGCGAGCCACGTTCCCGCGACGCCGGTGCCGACCTCGTGGATGCGCACGAAATAGACGGGAATCCAAAGGACCACCGCGTAACCGACAAAACTAGCCAACGCGCTGCCTAAAACAAAATGCAATACCACTGGCTTCTTCGTCATGGTTCGAATGACGTCTGGAAAGGGCGGCGCGTGCCGCACGGCCGTGCCAGGATCGGATTGGCCTCGGATCGGTTCATGGACGGTAAACCGAACGATCAGACCCAATAACAGTCCCGGTACGCCGGCAATTACAAAAGCCCAGCGCCAGCCGATCCATTCGTTGACCCAGCCACCCAGGAGGAAACCGATCAAAATGCCGAAGTTCACCCCGGTGGCGAATATAGCCATGGCGGTGGTGCGAACTTCCGGCTCGTAAAGGTCGGCGATGATCGAATGGGATGGGGGATTGGAACCGGCCTCCCCAACACCCACGAAGATCCTGGCCACCAACAACTGGCCGTAATTTGCGGCAGCGCCACAGATGGCAGTGGCCGCACTCCAGAGTGAAATCGATAGAGCGATGATGTTTCGACGGTTGCCGCGATCTGCCCACATGGCGATGGGCATGCCAAGGGTCGCGTAGAACAACGCGAACATTAACCCGGTCATTAGCCCCAGCTGCGTGTCGGTGAGCGCTAACGATTCTTTAATGGGTTGACCGAGAATTCCCATGATCTGCCGGTCGACGTGACTGGATGCGAACACCAGCACCAGGATGGCCAGCACGTAACGGCGTTCTCGTTGCCGCTCTGTGCCCTCCGTCATATCGGACGTGTCGTTGGCGAAGATCCCTGACTTGTCGAGACGAAACGTCGACTTATCGGCGCGCACCAAGTTGCAAGACGGTGCATACCTTCAGCGACTCAGGCCGACTCGGCCAAAGAAGGCGGAGCCACGAATCCGCCGATCTCTTCACCAACCAGTTGAGCAAAGGCGATGGTTCGGTGATCACGGTACGGGGCGCTTGCTGCTTGGAGACCGATAGGTAGGCCGTCCTTCGAAGGTCCCGTGGGAAAAACGGTGCTCGGTAAATACGGGTTGGTGATCAATCCCGCCCAGAATAACTGGGTGAAATAGTCTTGTTCGTTGCCGTCAACATCAATGGTGCGTTCGCCGAAAGGTCGGTGGTCATGGGGAAACGCGGGAACCGCCATTTGGGGGCAAACAAGGATGTCCCAATCCTGAAAAAACTCGACCCAGGCGTGTCGCAGGCGTTCGCGGACAACGTTGTGACGTAGCCAATGACCATGGGGAAGCACGCGGGCACGGTATTCCACCGCGGCGCGTGACATGTCGTTAGAATCCAAAGAATCGGCGAAGTCTCTCGCTCGAGCAAATTCGTCATCGGCCATGCCGGCTGACATGACCGAAGTGAGTAGGCTTTGGTAAGCGACGTGCGCCCGTTTGATATCGAAATTGGGACGAGCCGTATCGGAGACGACGCCGCCTAACCTCTCGACTGCCTCGCCTACCATGGCGACTCGAGACTGGGTTTCTTCCGAGACGGGGGCGAGGTCGTCGTTCGGCCACAGTGCGACTCGCACGCCTTTGAGCGAAGTGATGTCGGACGGTGGTAGATTTAATGTCCAGCCGACGGCTTCCCGCTGTACCGGTCCTGCCATGATATCGAGAGCAATGGCAAGATCTTCGGCGCTGCGTGCGAGTGGTCCGCACACCGCTAGATCCGGCTCGGGGGTGTTTTCAGCGAGTTCATGCCCTTGCATCGGGATGATCCCCCACGTCGGCTTGTGGCCATATACACCGCAAAAATGAGCAGGGTTTCGAATGGAACTGCCGATATCGGAACCGGCTTCCAAGGCACTGAAACCGGCCGCTAGAGCGGCTGCACTACCGCCCGATGAGCCTCCTGGCGTGCGTGTTGGATCCCAAGGATTTCCCGTTGTCCCGTAGATGGGGTTGTAACTCTGAAAGTCAGCAAGACTCACGGGGACATTGGTTTTACCAAGAAAATGTGCACCGGCAGATTTAAACCGTTGAACCGCGAGTCCGTCTTTTGCCGGCTTGTTGTTGCGAAAATCTTCAAGGCCCCAAGTGGTTGGCGTGTTGGCAATGACGTAGGACTCCTTGATGGTCATGGGGACACCGTGCAATGGGCCGAAAGTCTTTCCTCGTGCTAGCGCGGCGTCCGCGTTGCGGGCGTCGTCAAGTGCTCGATCAAATATACGCACCACCACCGCGTTGATTTCTCCATCGTGTTGTTCGATTCGATCGATGTAGAGTTCCGTAAGCTCGAGCGAGCTATATGTTTTCTTTTGAATACCCTTGGCCAAGTCTGTGGCCGATTGAAATGCAAGATCACTCATGTCCTTCCCTCTCTTTTGTTGGCGTTTCGTCATTGCCCGGATCGATGACTACACCACTCGGGGTTTTGTGAATTAGCGTATCGAAACGTATGGTTGTCAAAACGGCCATGCGATTGCCGACCCAGAGAATAAACGAGAGAGCTTGGAATGGAACAGCGGAAATTTGGCAGCACGGATTTACAGTCATCGGCCGTGGGCTTCGGCACGTGGGAGATGGGGACAACTCAGTACGGCGACATCGATATTAAACAGGCCGTGCGCGCGGTCGAAATGGCGGTCGATCATGGCATTACGTTGTTTGATACGGCGGAAGTGTATGGGCCATTCACATCAGAAGAGCTACTTGCGCGGGGACTCGGTGAGCATCGGAAAGATATTGTGTTGGTAACCAAGGTGGGTTTTATCTATCACGATGACGCAGATCGACAGGGTAACGCCGCCGTTGCCGGTCGAGATGCCTCGGCCAATAGCGTTAAGCAACACACCGAAGCATGCCTGCGCCGCTTGCGCACCGATTACGTCGATTTGATGCTGGTCCACTGGCCCGATCACAAGACTCCGCACGAAGAGACGGTGGGGGCGCTCGAGTCGCTTAAGAAGGCCGGCAAGATTCGTCATTATGGGGTGTCGAATTACAGCGTCGAGATGATGGCCGCGTGCCAATCCCACGGAACATTGACGGCGAATCAAGTTGGCTATCACATGTTCGACCGGCGGATGGAAGCCGAGGTGCTTCCGTATTGTCAGCGCGAAGGCATTGGTTACATGGCGTACGGTAGCCTCGGTTTCGGTCTTCTTACTGGAGCAATGTCTCCCGAGACGGAGTTTGTCGATTGGGATTGGCGGAGCAGCGGTAAAGCGTTCGGACTGCCACTTTTTGAAAAGGAACATTTCGAGAAAGAACTCCGTGTGGTTGAACGTTTGCGTAGCTTTGCCTCGGATCACGGTCGATCGGTACCGCAGTTGGCGATTGCATGGCTCTTAGGCAACGAGGCCGTGACGGTAGGCCTCGTGGGGATGCGTAACGAACAGGAGCTTGTCGAGAATGTGGCGGCGGCTGATTGGCGGCTGACGGGATCCGAGCGCGACGAGATTGACTCGTTTTTCGCCGATGAAGACGTACCGACCTACATAGATGCTGTACAGGCAACCTGAGGCGCTGCCGTCCGCGGGCCTAATGCGTCTGACGGAAGAGTTCTATTAGAGGAAGGTGAATGTCCATGGCTGAACCCAACATTTTGTTTCTCATGACGGATCAACAACGGTGGGACGCCATGAGTTGCAGCAGTGGTTGGGTGAGAACGCCGAACTTGGATCGAATCGCGTCCGAAGGTGTCCGTTTTACGCGGTGCATCACCACCACACCAATATGTGTCCCAGCAAGGGTGACGCTCGCGACCGGTCGTTATCCCCATAACAATTCGGTATGGACCAACGTTGAATACACGTTGCCACCCGACGGTCCGAGTTGGATGCGGGTCGTTCGGGATTGTGGGTATCAAACGAGTTTGTTCGGTAAGACCCATTTGCACCCACATCAAGGCGATTTGCGTGATAAAGAAAACCTACTACACGCGTACGGTCTTGATGACGTCGACGAAATTGGCGGGCCCCGGGCGAGCGCCGTGGTCATGAGCCACATGACGGCGAGATGGTCCGATCGTGGTTTACTTGAAGGATATCGCGAAGACTTTACCGAACGCTTTGCAAACAAACCTCATGTGGTCAGGCCGTCGACGCTACCACTCGACGAATACGCCGACGTCTACGTGGGCCAACAAGCGAAACGTTATCTCGAATCATACCGACGCGACGAACCTTGGTTTTGTTGGGTCAGCTTTGGTGGTCCTCATGAACCGTGGGATGCGCCGGAACCCTACGCGAGCATGTACGAGCCAACTGCAATGCCGAAACCGGTGATTCGACCGGAAGACGATCATCCACGACCTCAAGGTTGGTTGGATTTCCACATGGAGAAATTTACTCCACGCCTTGAATCGACGGATGCGGAAGATATGCGTGCCAATTACGCGGGCAACGTGAGTCTTATCGACGATCAGATAGGCGAGATCCTCGATGTCATTGAAGAACGAGGTGAGCTGTCGAATACCGTCATCGCGTTCACCTCCGACCACGGCGAAATGAACGGTGATTGGGGCCTCATCTACAAGATGAATTTCTTGAACGGAGCGCTACGCGTCCCGTTGATTGTTCGGACCCCTGATACATTAGCTTCGGGAGGCGGCATCGAAAACAATGATTTGGTCGAGAACATGGACCTGGGCCCGACGCTTGTTGATCTTGCCGGCGGTGAGCTTGAACACCGGCAGTTCGGACGGTCGCTGATCCCTGCGATAACCGGGGAACTACATGACGAGCCTCACCGTGAGGACGCCCTGTCAGAATTTCGAGGCGAGTTCATGCTGATGGCGGATCGATGGAAAATGGCGGTGAATAGGGAAGGCGAGACGTACCTACTTTTTGACTTGCATGAGGATCCCGATGAGACGCGTAACGTGGCGGGCCTGACCGAGTACCGTGCAGTGGAAGATGAACTTCGACTTCGAATGCTTGGGCGCATTTCGAAAACTCAGCTCAAAGAACCATAGCCGTGGTGTCTGGTTTGAAGTCCGCGATCGACTGTTGGCGAGTAAAAGAGAGAAGCGCAAATTGACCCGGTACATCGTGTCAAACGAGGGGCTTTAAGGTGGTTCGGCACGTGGTCGTCGTGACGAGTTCGCGGGCGGACTATGGCCACCTTTATTGGCCGATGAAAGACATCGAAGCCAGCTCAAGTCTTCGCTTAAGTCTCGTGGTCATGGGCGCGCACTTATCAGCACGATTCGGGAACACCGTGACGTTCATTGAAAACGATGGATTTGAGATTGCGGCGCGTATCGATTGTCTTGACCCGGAGGACTCCGATCGCGGAATGGCGCGGACCATTGGCGAAGCAACGACGAAGCTCACCGAGGTGCTTTCTCGGCTTCAACCCGACATTCTGTTGGTAATTGCTGATCGATACGAAATGCTTGCCCCAGCATCGGTTGCACTTGCACTTAGGATTCCTATTGCGCATATCGAAGGCGGCGATATTAGTGAAGGTGCGATAGACGACGCCGTCCGAAACGCGTTGACGAAGATGGCTCATCTGCATTTTGCGCCTACCGAAGTGGCGCGACAACGCGTTCTTGCCATGGGCGAGGAGCAATGGCGCGTTGTATGGACTGGCGCACCTTCACTCGATCATTTGTGCAGGAGCGTTCGGCCAGACCGTGGGCAAATGGAAGCGACAATGGGGATAGAAATATCAGACCGTGTCTGTGTGGTGGCCTATCACGCGGTTACGTTGCAGCGTGATACGACGGCCGAGCTTCAAGCGCTTTTCGATTCTCTTGAATCCTGGAAACATCAAGTCGTTTTCTGCTTTCCGAACGCAGATGCGGGGAACTCTGAAATCGAACGACGGGCGGATGCATTTTGTGCTCAACGGCGTAATGCAAAGCTCTTCGTTAATTTGGATCACTTGACCTATTGGGCGTTACTCGAACACGCTGAAGTGCTGGTGGGGAACTCGTCAAGTGCCATTATGGAAACGCCGAGCCTAGGGCTTCCGGCGGTTGATGTCGGTGATCGACAGAAGGGACGGACGCGCGCAGCCAATATCGTTCATGCGCCCGCTACTTCGGATGCCATTACGAAGGCTATGCGGAGGGTGACGATGCCTACGTTTAGGGCTTCTTTGGATGGTTTGGTTAACCCGTACGGTGATGGTCGGGCAAGCGAACGGATCGTAAGTTCTTTGACCAATGCGCCGGTTCGCGAGGTGCTTCTACACAAGCGTGCGCTCGCTCTAGATACGAGTGGATCGCATTTTGTTCAAGAGCATGAAGATTCCACTCGCCCGTTCTAAGGTCAGTGACGAGGAGGCCGCGGCGATCTCACGAGTGATCGATCGCGGACGACTTGCGTTGGGACCCGAAGTTAAAGCATTTGAAGAAGAATTCGCGTCGTGGCTGGCCGTTCACGGTGCTGTCGCTACAAATTCTGGCACGTCGGCTCTAATTGCGGCTCTTCGTGCAGTTGGTGTGGGACCAGGTGACGAAGTCGTTATACCGGCGCTCACGTTTGTGGCCACGGCAAATGCGGTGCTTAATTGTGGCGCTCGGCCGGTGCTTGTCGATGTCGACAAAGACTCTTGGAACCTCGATCCAGGCGCTGTTACGGAGGCCATTGGACAAGATACGCGAGCGATTATTGCCGTCCATCTCTTTGGATTAGCGGCCCCCATGAGCGAGTTGAAAGCCTTGGCTAAACAAGCGAACGTTGCGCTGATCGAAGACGCGTGTGAAGCCATCGGTTCGACTTATAGCGCCGAACACGTGGGTGGATTGTCCGATGCGGGTGTTTTTGGGTTCTATCCGAATAAGTTGCTAACGACGGGTGAAGGCGGAATGGTTGTGTCAACGGATGCCAGGGTCGTGGAGAAGGCTCGCGCTATCTCGAATCAGGGTTATGGATCGAGCGGCCGGTTACTGGAAAAAGCCGTTCCAGGACACTCGTTTCGTATGAACGAGTTCGGTGCTGCGTTAGGGCGGGCCCAACTAGCAAGCCTCGATAGCCGCGTCGTTGAACGGGAAGGATTAGCAGCAAAATATATCGATGTGTTGAGTTCGGTGACGGGGCTTACGATGCCGTTGATCGATCCTACGAGCCGACGAGGATGGTTTACGTTCCCGCTATTGTTATCACAAGAAATAGATCGTGACCGCGTGATGACCACCATGGAAAGAGCTGGGATAGAGACGGCGGATTATTTCACTGCGCTCCATCGTTTGTCGGGTTACGAGGGTCTCTGTGGTCAACGAAGTTCACTCGATAACTCCGACGACATTGGCCGTCGTCTCTTGTGTTTGCCGTTATGGGAAGGACTGGACGATGCAACTATCGAAACGATTGCGACGGAACTTAGTAACGCTATAGCGGTTTAAGCGCTGCGACAGCGCGCCGTTGCCGTACGTCGTGATACACATGCGAGAAACATCGGTTAGTGTAGTATCCACTATGAGTGATTTTGGAGGAAGTCGGTTTGAAGCTACGGAGAATCGGATTATTTCTTGCGACCTTATTTTTTGGCGCAACAACATCGACGGCGCTCGAAGTTGGCGATGTAGCCCCAGATTGGACATTGCCCGGATCGGACGGTAACGAACATCGACTTTCCGACCTTTTGGGTAAATACGTGGTGATCGCATTTTTCCCTAAGGCGTATACCAGCGGCTGAACGCTCGAATGTAAGGCGCTGCGTGACAGCGACCGAGAGATTCGTCAATACGATGTCGTTTATTTCATGGCTAGCACGGACTCGATTGAAGACAACCGTGGATTTGCTGAGAAGAATCAAGCGAGTTTTCCCATCCTCTCGGACCCAAGTAAGGAGATGTGCGATGCGTATGGGGTGCTGTACCCCATCGGAATGGCCAAACGATGGACCTACTATATCGATGCGGAAGGTGTTATCCAGAAAATCGATCGTGCGGTTAAACCGCTAACGGCTGGAACGAGCTTGGTCCAGAATTTGGAGGAGTTGGGCGTATCCCGCGCTCGCTAGCGCCTCGCGGTCTGGCACTGGCCCTATGAAGAAGTTCGTATGGGCGGTGATGGTCGTGGTTTTGGGAACGGTATCATTGTGGAATATCCGCGCGTTGGCGGAGGTGACCTTTGGGGTGGGCAACTCGGCCAATTGCGAAGATGTTGCTCGTGACATCAGTCGGAATTGGTTTGACGTAAAACATATCTTTTCAGAAGGTGTTGGCAGCAAACGACCGCGTCCGAAGGATTTCCAGTGTATTTCTCCGCAATACATGTACAACTTGCTCCCTCGGCCGATACCGGCACTTTCGAATAAGTTGACGTGTTTCAAGGAAAGAGAGATTGCCGCGTGCTGTGATCCTCAGATGCGGGCGTGCGCGACGTTGTGAAAAATGTCCAAATGTGTTTTTGAGAACCACGAGGTAAAATCGACGATCGACGAACCGCAATGTGGCGGGGGAATATGATGAAAAGTTTGACAGGAGCCTTAATGGTATTCGTGCTTTCGCTGCCGATATCGGTCCTAGCAGATACCGCGAGCGCGTTAGCCAACGCGCCAAGCGTAACGGCGCAGGAACTTTACGCCGCGCAGAATAAGGGCCTTAGTTTGTACGGGAGCAAGGATTACCAAGAAGCAAGCCCGCATCTAATGAAGGCCGCACAGCACGGTCTCAAGAATGCTCAAGCGACGCTCGGCCTTATGCATTTGACCGGGAATGGCGTTGAGCGTAGCGCTCAATTGGGTATCGGTTGGCTGGGCGTGGCAGCCGACGGCAAAGCTGGGCGTCGCATCAAGAAAACGTACAATGACGCGATCGAATCAATTCCCAAAGAGTATCGCCCCCAGTTCGACAAAATTGTTAACGCGTTTATCTCGCGGTACGGGACCAAGGCGCACGGTGTGCGCTGCGAGGGCTACAAGCCCGTTGGCACGAATGTTAAGCAGTACAGGTGTCATTACGCGGATTCGAGATACGGCGATCAAATCGAAGATCCGTTCACGACGATCAGTCATTTGGATACGGGCGGCAGTGACGTCGGGAGCGTCTATTCCAGTAGCGGAAGTTCAAGCGGCGCGGCGTCTCAGACCAGCGGTTATCCAGGTGGCGGCGGCGGACGTCGCTAACACCACGCACGAATAGCTCCCCTGGGAGCTCTTTATTTCAAGCGAAGAATGGATTCTTTGGCCGTCGAGCGGTTACTGCATGGTGATTGCAGTCTGGAATGCGGGCCTCTGTTGGATTCGCTCGACATAACTTTTGACATTCTGCATTTCGTCCGTCACACAGCCGAGTCGATTGCTCATGAACACCGCATGACCGAGCATGATATCGGCACCAGAGAAGTCGCCGATTAGGTACTCTTTACCGTCGAGAGCTTCGTCGATGGGCTGTAACGCTTTCGTTAACAAACGCTGAGCCTGCTCCAGGGCCTCCTTGTTTTGACGTTCAGGCGGAAGCAATACGG
>CAXDSX010000072.1:0-10644 GCA_963992075.1 uncultured Pseudomonadales bacterium
GTGTATAAGAGACAGAGCCACTTGGCCACTCTGACCAGCTCCAGGTCCGCCGCTTTGAGAACGCATGGCAGCGGGTCAATCGTGGCTTCAATAGCGTGGGGTCGAAATATCGAAACATCTCTCGGTCGAGAAAACATGATCGGTTATAGTCCACTCGTTCCTGGGTCACCCTTGAACGGGCCGACCAGTTCTGACGTAATCCACCCTCCGTAGTACCCACCCCCTTGAGGCAAGGCCTTTTCACCGTCGATCCGACAGTCGAGTTTCGCCGGGTAAAAAGCATAGAACCCGCCTATTTCCGTGAACTCGGGAAATGTGTCTATGTACCGCCAGCCAACATCCTTTGGACCAGCGATCAGATCAACGCTTACGGCTAATCCCTTCCACTCACAGACCGACGTGCGGTTGCTCGACACCAGACAGTCCGTGTCGACGTCACCGCTTGCAAAATAAAAGGTGGGGGCTCCTGCCGTTTCCACCACTCTCTTCGTGGAAGCACTCCCTGCGATCTTTCGACCGTCGTAGGAAACGTGAAGGCACCGGGTATCCAGCGATATGTCAGGTGGTCGTGGGTAGTCCCAAACGGATTCTTGCTCCGCGCCAGGTTGAATAGCGAAATCGGGTCGACTTCCACCCCGGTACCGCCACTTACTGCGCATGGCGCGAATCTCAGCCGTTATCTCCAAAAGCGCCACCACTTCCTTCGACCCGACGTTCGACCCAATAACCGCTCCGTAAGCCAAGGTGCCATCTGCTCGTAGGTCGCCCACTTCGGTTCGGGCGTTTCGCCAAGCCGAACGTTTGCTTCTTCGAGAAACGCCTCATACCAACGCCTGGCAAAAATGATGCCTCTCTCCGACAAGTGTTCCTCGTGAAGCTCGCCGCTAAGTGCAGCGACGAGAAACTCGCCACCTGTGATTTCCCGGTATTTCAATCGCACCACGGACCTTTCAACGTTCACGAATTCCGCAGGGTTAACAAGACCCATGTTGACGCACCAGGCGATGAAGATGCCGGGGATAACAGCCGCTGACTCTATTGAGTCGGCTGCGGCCAAATGACGGTCAATGGAATCAACGACCAGGGTCATTAACAACGGCGACCACGGTCATCGAAACCAAAGAACTCACCTGGCAACACCACTTAACTGGGAACTTCGCCGGCAACGGTGACCCGGTGCATGACACGGGTTTGCGGCAGGAAATCGTTTACTGGTCGATGTTGGGTCGTGCGATTATCCCAAATCGCGAGGGTGTCGGGTTCCCAATTGAGTCTGACGGTGTGTTCGACCGTCGTCAGATGTTCAAAAAGAAGGTGCATCAGCGCACGGCTTTCGGGTCTGCTCAATCCCATTAAACGCGTGGTGAATAACGGGTTGACGAACAAGGCTTTCTTACCCGAGCGAGGGTGAGTGCGTATCACGGGATGGGTGACCGCTGGGTTCTCCCTGACCGCTTCGCCCAGCCGTTCGACACCGCCTGGCTCCTCCAAACTCTCTCGGAATCCGTGGGCAAAGTCGTGTTCCGCTTCAAGGCCTTCCAATAAGCGTTGCATCGGCTCGGAGAGCGTTTGGAAGGCCGTTGCTGCGCTTGCCCAAAGCGTATCGCCACCATGGGTTGGAATCGTCTTCCCGTACAAAAGTGTGACCGCGGGTGGTTGCTGACGAAAAGTCATGTCGGAATGCCACACTTCGATTTTGCTTGGATTCTCAGAGGTACTTTCAAGAACCTGAACGTCCGGACAATCGTCTAGCGTTATGTATGCAGGGTGCGTCTCAATCGATCCTAAACCACCGGCAAGCGCGGCAATCTCTGCGGGCGTGAGTCGTTGGCGACGAAAGAAGAGAACCTCATGTTCGTCTAACGCTGCTTCGAGTTCCTGAATCAGCGAGGCATGGTCAAGTTGGGCAGCAAGATCAACGTCAACAAATGCGCCTAACGCACCCGCTGCTTTATAAATGGCATCAAACATAATTGTGTTACGCGCCGCTCCTGAGCACTTATGGGCGAATCATATAGCGAGGGGCAGAAAAGCTCCCCTTAGCTGTTGCGCGTACAATCCATCTCACCTCATCCACTCCGTCACTTCAACGATTCCCTCATGACCCGCTACCGTTCGCCTAACCCTAAATCGGCCCCTTACGTTACGCCCTCCGGGTTCGCGCAACTACAAGAAGAGTTACGGGTCTTATGGAAAGTGGAGCGTCCCGAAATTACAAATCGAGTCGCCGAAGCAGCTGCCCTCGGCGATCGTTCGGAAAACGCGGATTACATATACGGCAAAAGGCGTTTGGCAGAAATCGACCGTCGTATTCGTTACCTCTCCAAGCGCTTGGACGAAATTGAAGTCGTGGAACGGTTGCCCGACGACACGAATCGCATATTCTTCGGTGCAACGATCGACTTAGAACGCGAAGACGGTGAAGCGTTGCGTTACCGAATCGTCGGTGCCGACGAATTCGACCAGGACCCCCATTACATCAGCGTCGATTCGCCATTGGCACAGCGGCTGCTGGGTAAACGGAAAGGCGATTTGATTTCCTTGAGCCTCGAAAGCCAAACCACCCGCTATACCGTCGTCGCCATCAACTACCCGCCGGTGGAAGATCGACGGAAAAACTCTTCTAATGCGTACAAAGGTTAGCTCGATTAAGGGAGTCAAGAATATGGCGTGGAAATTGTTACTACTAGCGGCGGCGTTCACAGGGATTACCGCCCACGGTGATCGACACGAAAACGAGCGCGATTTCGGGATCGATCTGGAAGAAGCCAAGAGACATGAGCAGGCTGCTTTTTCGAAGATGGATGGCGATGGCGATGGACGTCTAAGTCCCCAGGAATTTTCGGCCACCGCAGTCGATCGAAACGAAGCGGGTCATCGTCGTCCACACCACGATCGAACGAAGGCCCACCCCGGCCCTCGAGGCATGCCGAAGCACCGACCCGGCGCTAAACGCAGAATGAGTTCAAAGCGTATGGGTAAACCAATGCGCCACGGTACGCACGGGCCGCGCATGAATCCGCGCGAACGCGGTCCAAAAATGTCTCGCCGTGGACGACCCAATCCAGGCAATCAGCAAGAGTACCGACCTGGCGACGAGCGCAACCGGGAAATGAGAGAACGCCGGCTTTTTGGGTTAGCCGATATCGACAAGAGCGGGGAACTGTCTATCGATGAATTTCTCGGACGTGAAAAGGCTGTCCGGGCGTCGATGAGATCTCGCGGCGTGAAGGCAAGATTTGACGCGATGGATAAGAACAAAGACGGTCAAGTTGATCGGGAGGAATTCCCAAGTCGACTACCGATGCTCGAGAAGATGGACGTCGACGGTGACGGACAAATCACGCGCGAAGAAATGTCCAAGGCCCGACGACCAGAGGGCCGAAGGTAACTCGGGTCGCCCAACGTTTCGATGCGTTAACGGTGTCCGAGGCGGACTCAGATGAAGCACTTATGGAACTGGTGAAAACTCGCGATCAGGCCGCGTATGCACAGCTGGTGGATCGCTATATGGGGCCTATCCATGCGTACATCTACCGGATGTGCCGCAACCACAGCGATACCGATGAATTGACGCAAGAAACCTTTTTACGACTCTGGTCTCGCGCGACAACCTGGAAACCGGGACACGTTCAGCTAACTACCTGGCTCCATCGGGGCGCCCACAACGTGTGCGTGGATACGTTCCGGCAACGCCGTCCCGAGATCAATGCGGACATCGACCCGGATACCATTGCCACGAGCGACGATCCTCAAAATGAGGATCGTCGGCTGGCAGTGCATAACGCAATTGCCAACCTGCCCGAACGGCAGCGAACGGCCTTGGTGCTATGCCAGCTGCATGGGTGGTCAAACAAAGACGCTGCCCAAGTACTTTCGGTGTCCGTTGACGCACTGGAATCGCTCCTGGCAAGAGCACGACGCACGTTAAAGCGGCAATTGGCCATGTACCAAAACGAGATGTGCACGTGACCGAAGACGAATTCAGCGACCTGCTGGAACGCCACGGTAGCAACATTGCCGAGTGGCCAAGTCCGTTGCAAAACGAAGCACATAGCTACGCCCGCGTATCCGACCAGGGTCGCCAACTGTTGGCCGCATCAATAGCCTTCGACGCGTTGCTCGCGGACTCAACCGATGTGCCAACACCGCTGCGATTGCGCGCCCGTATTCTAAAGCGCATTGCCGCCAACGAATCTCCAGTGTGGTGGACGTGGATTACCGATGCTATGTGGCGTCCTGCGCTGTTGGCTATTCTGCCCTTGGTACTTGGCTTTGTCTTAGGCGACATGACGTCGCAGTTAGAAAGCGATTCCACGGACGCAACGATGTTCCTTGCGTTCGAGGATCTTGAAAATTTTGCCGAACTGAACGAGAGCACTGCAGCCGATGATTGAACGGAAGTGGTTAGTCACAATCGTCGTGATTTCTGTCGCTTTAAATTTGCTGCTGGTCGGCTTTTACATCGGTCAGCAGCCCCTGCCGGGCCGAACCAACGTGAGTATCGATCCCACCATGGGTTTGCCACGCGTACTGCAGGGCTTACCTGAGGATCGTCGCCGTGCATTGCTCCAGGATGTTGACGTGAGCCGCCGTGAAATCGCGTCGCGGCATCGTGCGCTTCAAAAGGTCCAAATTGATATCGAACGCGCTATGGCGATGGAGCCTTTCGACGCCGAGAGCCTCGCCAACGCTTTAGAGAACTTTCGTCGCCGCTTCGACGAAAATCAAGAAGACAGCCACCGTTTGCTCGTTCAATTGTTTGAGCAAATCGATCCCGAGGAGCGCCGCGCAGTTCGCATTGCCCTCAGCCGACTCCGTGCGCGCCCAAATCAAGGAAGACCGCGCGATATGGGCCGAAAGCGCCCACCACCTGGATTTGACGACGATCGACCCCGATCGCCACGCCGTGGCGAGGGACGTCCCCGGCGACCTCCGAGCACATGGCATCGGCCTCCGGGCGGTAACTGATTCGGAAATTTCAACGTCGCTAGAGAGTATCGAGGCTAAGCCCTGATTTAGATGCGTTCTGACCGGTTCAAAACGCTCAAGGCACTCTTATAGTGTAGGGCAAGTTCAAGGTCATCGACTTCGATAGCCCTCATTTTTTTCGCGGTCAGGTCCGCCAATTTCGCGTCGAATTCGCCCTGAGAGGCAGGCGCGTAGGTCGGTCCGTCTGTCGCCGAGTTCATAGGGTGTCCATGTGCACCGGGCACGAGAACGTCGAAGTCGTCCCTCAGAACGGAGTCGGCTGGCGACTGGCATTCGGCCACATAGTTTAGAGCACCAGCGGGTTGACGATAGCCAATGAGGCGTTGCATGTCTTTCGGGAGTTTTCTCGCGAGATGGGGCGGGCAAGCAAGAAGCTGGTTTTCCTCTTGGGCCAAGAACCCTAGCGCGTAGTTGATGTTCATCCCCAGCCGTCGCTCGGTCGTGGTATTAGCCCCTGCACCATGGATTGACCACCCCGTCCAAACCAAGGCACTACCTCGGGGCATGACCGCTTGGATCGTTGGTTGTCTATAACCTTGATCCCCACCACGAGGCTCATCTCGGTGGCTACCCAGAACTACGTGCGTCGCGCCATTCGCTTCGGTGAAATCTGACAGCGCCCACATAACCTCGATCTGTAAATCGAGGCCGGCTTGTTGGAAGTCGTGCAACCACATCCCATTCGCCCGGTGGAGACGAAGACTGTGAGGCATTTCTTTTGTTCCACCGCCGGGGCCAACGTCGATGACTTGGGTCAAATGCAACTGCCAAGGGTAACGAAAATCTTTTCGACCCTTTCCCTCTTTCCCTCCAATCTTGACGGCATCACCGTTTAGCTGCTGCTCCCCGAGAATCGATTCGACAAGGCGCAGTATCCCGGGGTGCGAAATCATTTGATGGCTCGCTAAGGAACGAGCGACCAACGCCCCGACGCGGCGCGTTCCACCTAATCCGTGGAGGCCGTGCGGTGTCGCATCAATGTACGGCCGCATTTCCCCAATAAGTTGTTCGCAAGTGGACTCTGGTACGGCGTCCTCGATAACGACAAACCCATGACGATCTATTGCGTTCAGTACGTTGGCATCGAATTCGATTTCCTGCGCCGGCCCTTTCGTTAGCGCTTCTGCGTAATTGAAGCGTCTGAGCTCGTGACTGCCGAACGCGTTCGAGACTTCCATTGGGCTCTCCCGTCAAAACGACAAAAAAATTCAGCAGACATCACGTTAGCACGTTGCCAACTCGAAAAAGGGCCATCGCATTAGGTACTGCAGGGTCTACGTCGCAAATCGACTTAAGTGAATAACCCTGAGTGTCGCTGCTCAAGATCCAATAAATACCGTTTCGTTTCGATACCGCCTCCAAATCCCGTCAAGCCCCCGTCTCTGCCAATGACTCGGTGGCAAGGAATGACGATCGGCAATGGGTTTCGTCCGTTGGCATTACCCACGGCACGAACCGCATTAGGTCGACCTACAGTGGCCGCAATATCGCTATACGAGCACGTTTCCCCATAAGGAATGCGGCGTAGAGCTTCGAGCACCTCCACCTGGAAAATCGTCCCATCCAGCGCAAGATCGAGTTCAAACTCCCGCCGATCACCAGAAAAATACTCGTTCAATTGCCGCGCCGTTTTCTTGAACGGTTCGTCGTGTCGTTCCCAGCCGGTTTCTGCACGCCGTGCCTTTTTACCGTCTGCAAATCCAATGACCTGCAACGACTCCGTCGAACCCGCTAACAACAATTGCCCAACAGGGCTCGAGGTATAGGTGTAATACACCCGATTAATGCTCGTTCGGTTCTGCGTTTCGTTGGGTGGCCCTTTTCACCGATTTTCCCATCCAGACTTCAACTCCTATATTTCGGCGAGACACTATAATGGAACGATTACTTCGGGATTAACCCCATCAACGGTCGGAGGAATCATGGCGGACGCCAATAGCGAAGAAAGTGAGCTGATCATCGAACAAATCGAGATCGGATCCATGGCCAACTTCACCTACATCGTTGGTTCTCGATCAACCCGTGAAGTCGCCATCGTCGACCCAGCTTGGGATGTCGACGGCCTGATCAAACATCTAGAAGAACGGGATTACACGCTCATCGCCGCGCTCGCCACACACTATCACCCCGACCACGTCGGCGGAGGAATGGGTGGACACAACATCGTCGGAGTCGCCGAGTTGATGGAACACAAACCGGTCAAAGTCTACGCGCACAAACACGAAGTCGACGGCATGAAAAAAGTGACTGCATTATCCGATTCCGATCTCGTCAAGGTGGACTCGGGGGATACCCTCGACGTGGGCAAGATTCAGATCGAATTCTTACACACGCCTGGCCACACACCGGGTTCCCAATGTTTCCGAGTTCACAACACGCTCGTTTCAGGCGACACACTATTCATCGACGGATGTGGCCGAGTCGACCTACCAGGATCCAATTCTGAGGATATGTATCACAGTCTGCAGAAGCTAAAGTCGTTACCCGACGATACCCTGTTGTTGCCCGGTCACAATTACAGTCAGGTACCCAATGCCACCATGGCTGAAACCAAGGCTCGCAACAGCTACCTCAGTGTGCAAAACCTTGAGACCTGGACACAAGTCATGGGGTAACTCATAGACACCCTCACTGGGATCTCTCCTCTCTACCGACGCCGACTGGTTTACGATAACGAAAACACGATCATAGGAAGGACAAATGGATACTGGAGATTTTCAGGGGTTCGGGGTGTCGCTTAAGGATCCAGGAATTGCCTGGATTCAATTCAATACGCCGGAACGACTCAACGGCATGACGGCCTCCATCAAACGAGATTTAGTCGAGGTGATTACCCAGGCGCAAATGGACAACGCCGTACGTGTGGTTGTGTTCACCGGCAGCGGACGCGCTTTTTGCGCTGGTGACGATTTGAAGGGCTACCAAAACGCCAACATCAGTGGCGAGCCCCTCACTAGGCCGATTGGTCACGGACACGACAATCACCTCGGGACGTACAACGGCCTGCGTACCATTTCGCAACGCGTGAATACTGCCATTCGCGAGCTCGACAAATTGACCATAGCGTCCATGAACGGTGTCGCCATTCAGACAGGTTTCTCGCTGGCGTTGGCCTGCGATTTTCGCATCGCGACAAGGGGTGTGCGGATGGGCAGTGCAACACTTCGATTCGGGTTGCTGCCGGACGAGGGCGGCCAATACTTACTCGTCCAGCACATGGGTGTGGCTCGGACGATGGACTTCATTATGCGAAAAAAGATCGTGGAGGCAGAAGAAGCCCTTGAGCTCGGACTGGTACACGAAGTCGTTGAAGCAACCGAACTCGAGCAGAGGACCATCGAGTTGGCAACCGAACTCGCTAACGGACCACAGGTATCGATGCGACTATTGAAGCGATCCATTTACAACGCTGCCGAAATGTCCTGGGAACAGTCCCTCGACGAAATTGCTGCTAAAACGGCAATCTCGGACCATCATCCCGACTCTCGAGAAGGAGTCACGGCCTTCCATGAGAAGCGCACCGCAACCTTCAATGACTGGTTGGACGAGTCGTGAGCGTCCTTTACGAATCCGTCGAAGGAATCGCAACCGTGACGATCGATCGGGCCGATCGTATGAACGCGTTGGATTCTAAGGTCGTCGATGGTTTGGAGGCGTCTTGGAAACGATTCGCCGAGTCGGACGATCGCGTCGCCATTCTGCATGCGACCGGCGATCGCGCGTTTTCCGTTGGCGCAGACATCAAAGACCCGCCCGGCGAACTATGGCGTGGCGTCCCCAGCATCGGCGTCGCCCTCGATAAACCCGTGATCGCGGCCGTGCACGGCTGGTGCATCGGTGGAGCTTACGTCATCGTGCAAATGTGCGATCTAGTTGTCGCCTCGGAAACGACAGTATTTAAGTACCCCGAAGCGCAAGTCGGCTTCACTGGCGGGTTAATCGCAAGCGCCGTCGCCCGTATACCGCACAAATTCGCCATGGAGTTCATGTTACTCGGGCAGGACGTACCGGCCGAGCGAGCCCGAGAAATGGGCATGGTCAACCGCGTCGTCCCACCGGGCAGTGAACTTGAGGTAGCCACCGAACTCGCCAAGATTTTGGTCGACTCGGCACCGCTGGTTGTCAAAACGTTGAAGGGCTTTTCCCTGGAAACGCTAAACAAGAGTCCGGCAGAATCAGGAGCTCTGGCACGTCAATCGCTATTGTCCGTCCGCGACTCTGAGGACGGAGCGGAAGGGAGAGTCGCCTTCCGGGAAAAAAGGCGCCCCGTCTTCAAGGGACAGTAGCAGGGGTCTTTGGACCAAGCCTGACTTCGTCTTCTGGACGACTTCGGGTCACGACAATCGTTGATCACCGAACCGTCTAGGTGTTCACTAGAACGTCTTGCTGGAAAAACTTGAGGGAATTGGATGCCTGCTCTAGAAGGAATGCGCATTCTCGACATGACGCAGTACGAAGCCGGCACATCGTGCACCCAAGCACTCGCGTGGCTCGGTGCCGAAGTCGTCAAGATAGAACCACCCGGCGATGGCGACCCTGGCCGTGCCGTCGGCTTAAGCGCGGACCGAGACTATTCGGCGTATTTCTGTAACTGGAATGCCAACAAGCGAAGCGTGGCCCTTAATCTTGCTTCAACTGAAGGACACGAGCTGCTGCTTAAGTTGCTACCTCGTTTCGACGTCTTCGTCGAGAATTACGGACCTGGGGTCGCCGAGCGTCTCAACGTCGATTACGAAACACTTAAAGCGGCACATCCGTCAGTCATTTACGCCAGACTCAAAGGGTTTGGGACGTCGGGACCTTACGCACACTACAAAAGTTACGACATGATTGCGCAGGCAGCCGCCGGCGCATTCTCCGTCACTGGAGAAGCAGACGGCGCGCCGCTCGTCCCGGGTCCGACGACGGGTGATTCTGGAACCGGAATCCAACTCGGCATGGCTATTCTCGCCGCATACATACAAAGACTCCGTTCCGGGGAGGGGCAAGAAATCGAAATCTCGATGCAGGAGGCAATGACCTACTACATGCGTACGCGTATCGCGATCGGATCCAAGTGGGGCTCCCAGGCAACCCGCCGTACCGGCAACATTCAGGGACTTCCGCCCGTGAACAACTACCCGTGCCAACCTTTCGGTCCCAACGATTGGGTCTACATCATGCCGATTACCGCAGGACAGTGGGACGAACTTTGCGTCGCGATCGGACGCTCTGACCTTATCGTGGATGCGCGCTTTGCAGCCCTCGACGAACGAAGCAAGAACGCGGACGCACTCCACGACATCTTCACCGCGTGGACGAGTGAACGCACCAAACACGAGGTCATGAAGATCCTCGGCGACGCTGGCGTTCCTTGTTCAGCTTGCTTGGACACCGAGGAATTGCATAGCGATCCTCACCTCATCGACCGCGGATTCATTCACCACGTCGATCATCCTGGTCACGGCGAAGTACCGTTGCTCGGTTTTGCGCCGCGACTCTCGGAATCCGACGTCGCAATCGAACGCGCGCCCCTGTTAGGCGAACACACCGACGACGTACTCGTTCAAGAGCTAGGTCTCGACACAGAAGAAATTACTGCACCTGTCTCTTATACACATCTCCGAGCCCACGAGACCGAGGCTGATCTCGTATGCCGTCTTCTGCTTGAAA
>CAXDSX010000073.1:0-10638 GCA_963992075.1 uncultured Pseudomonadales bacterium
CGACCACCGAGATCTACACCTCTCTATTCGTCGGCAGCGTCAGATGTGTATAAGAGACAGATCGTCAATGGCTCCTTGCCAACGACGGGGAATTCCCTCCCATCACGGAACGCTTACCCAATGCCGTGCCGATGATGCTAGGTCCAGGTGACTGTGGAATGGTGAATAGAAGTACATTGCACGGCTCATACCCCAATCAATCGCCTGGTGCGCGAATTACGATGGTGATTGGGTTTCATAAACGCGATTCCGCCATCGGCTCGAGGGCGACCAACGTCCATGCATTCAAAAGCACACGAGGGGGTCAGACTAAAGATATTACCTACACTAAAAACGACGTACTCCATCGTGCCCGAATGATCCCGATTGCCATTGACGCGCGTCGTCAATACTACCCACATGAGGTCCCCTACGATTACCAAGGCAGCTATCTTGGCGAGGGTGTTTGGAACGAGCAGGTACGATCCGAGATCAGCAAATCCGGTAATGAGTACTGGCAACGCGACATTACGCTTTAGTTAGCGCCGAGCCGCAAGGACGCGATCAAACGCCCCAAATCAAGACGGCTTACCTTTCGCTGCTTTTTTCGTCGCTTCGCCCGAATGCGGAGCAAGAGCAGATTGAGAAGGTCCTGCTTGCTCTTTCATCGCGGCGACGGCGCGCTCGTTCTCTTGAATCTTGCTCATGATCGCTTGCCCCGCCCGGTTCCATGTGTCCCGGTTTTCTATGACGTACTGGTTAGACTCCTTGTAATCGTCCAACAGTCCATTAATCGCAGGGACAACGTAACGTGCAACCAGATCCCAGCTTCGATTGGTGTTCTCTCGGTTTGCCCAGTCGTGAACGAAGCCAATGACGGTTCCAAAGCCACCTGAAAGTTCCACGATGTCTTTTATTTTGTTCACGAGATCGTCGGGCGTCCCGATGACGTTCACCGCGCCATCCGAAAAGGCCATTTCATCGACGGCTTGATCCGGGCTGTCATAAATTGCGCCTTCGCCAGCAGCCAAAGTGCCTACGGTGTAAGCATTGTTGTGATTCAATAAACCGTCGCGAGCTTGAATCCGAGCTTGCTCACGCGTTTCCGCGATGTGCCAACTCAACACGATACGCCAGTTCTTTCGATCCACAGTTTTACCGTGTTTCGCCGCGGATTCCTCGGCAAAGCCCCATTGCGTCGGCAGTGCTTGAAGTCCGGCTTTGGACGTCGAACCAATGGAGAGAATGCCTGCCTCATGCTTACCAGCCAGCGTCATTCCCGACGGGCTGATAATCGAGGCCACGGCGAACTCCATCTTTTCTTGTAGCGGTTTCAATTGCAGCTTGGCATCCACCAACTTGAACCATTCGGATTCGTGGGTAAATCGCTCGTCAGACTCAAACAAACGCCGGATAACCCCCATAGCCTCGTCTTGGCGATCGCGTAACAGCATGGGATCCACTCCCAGGGTGTGTGCGTCGGAGGGAAGGGCACCAGGGCCTGAACCAAAAATCACGCGCCCGCGTGACTGATGGTCAAGTTGCACCATTCGCTGCGCAACCATAAAGGGATGGTGATAGGGCAACGACACGACGCCGGTCCCGAGCATTATTCGATGGGTCCGCTCTGCTGCTGCCGCGAGAAAAAGCTCCGGCGAAGCAATCACTTCCCATCCCGTTGAGTGGTGCTCACCACACCAAAACTCATCAAATCCCAACCGGTCGAGGTGAGTGACAAACTCCAAATCGCTTTGAAGTTGCAACGTTGGGTTTTCACCAATGGGATGGTGTGGAGCCAGGAAGGCCCCAAATCTAAGATCTGCCATGCGTTGATATCCTCCAAGCAGGATGGTTTACGATACCTCTTGATCTCAGAAAAGTCCTAATCGTAACTTCCCCGGACAGCCCATCAAGCGATTTACCCTGAGTCTAGACACCATGCGGTACACTAGTTCTTGCTGTCACCACGATAGATCTTAGGCTAATTCGATGTCGATCCGCGTAGACCCAACCACCGGCTTCAAACTATTTAGGACCCGTGCCGCAAAAGCCAGCGACAGAATCGATGGCAAGGGATATGCCCCGGTTAACGACGAATCGTTAACCACGCTACCGGAGCCTCCTGCGGGTGCCGTCTTCAATGCAGTCGAGCAAGCGAAGTATCGGGATTTTAAGGAAGCCAGGCGAGGCGCCGCAGACTACATGGCGATGGAAGGCGAATACGGCAAATACCTCGAAGACGTCTATTCCGGTGAACCCATAGCGCGAGAAGCGTTGAAAGACGAATGCGAGGTGTTGGTGGTAGGCGCAGGATTTGCCGCACTGTTGCTATGGCACAAACTCCAGGAAGCCGGATTTAAGGATGTTCGATTTTGTGAAAAAGGTGGGGACGTTGGCGGAACCTGGTATTGGAATCGTTACCCTGGCATCGCTTGCGATGTCGAATCGTACAGTTATTTACCGCTACTCGAAGAAATGGGTTACGTCCCATCCATGAAGTTCGCCTCAGGGTTCGAGATCATGGAGTACTGCCAACGTATGGCAGAAAAATTCGGGTTTTACGATCACTGCTTGTTCCACACAACGGTCGAAACCACCGAGTGGGATGAAACGACGCGTAAGTGGACCGTGACTACCAATCGTGGCGACAGCATGCGGGCAAATTTTGTCATTCTTGCGAACGGTATTTTGACCACGCCGCAACTGGCCAAGATTGAGGGAATGGATTCATTCCAAGGCGACGCGTTCCACACTTCGCGGTGGAACTACGATATCGATTTGAAAGGCAAGAAGGTCGGCATCATTGGTACCGGCGCTACTGCCGTTCAAGTCATTCCGGAGATCGCGAAAGCCGTTAAAGAACTCTATGTCTTTCAACGCACGCCTTCTTCCATCGACGTCCGAGACCAGCGTGCCACGACCGAGCAAGAACGACGAGCCTGGGCCGACGAACCCGGGTGGGCCATAGCGCGCAGAGCGCGATTTGCGAAAATCTCGGCGGGGAGGACCGCCATGAAGGCAAACGACGACTACTTGTCGGGGAAGGTGGCGGATTTTAAAGAACGCAAACAACACGCACGGTCGTTGTCGCCGGAAGAGCTCATCGAAAAACAACTGAACACGAATTTTCGAATCATGGAGCAAATTCGTGCCCGCGTTGATGCGATCGTCAAAGATCCGGAACCGGCGGCAGCACTCAAACCGTATTATCCCTACGGATGCAAACGACCGACGTTTCACGACGAATACCTGCCAGCGTTCAACCAACCGCATGTCACACTGGTCGATACCGCACCTCGAGGAGTCACCGAGATTAACGAGAGGGGCGTCGTGCACGACGGCAAGGAATACCTGCTGGATGTGTTGATCTACGCGACGGGTTTTCAATGGATGGCGACCTCGACATTCAACATGATCAAGGGGCGAGAAGGGGAAACGTTACGTCAGAAATGGGAATCAGGAGGAACGAAGACATTTCTGGGGATACATAGTCACAATTTCCCGAATTTATTTATTGTTTCGGGCCCCCAAGGGGGTGGTGGAAGTTTTAACTTTACTAACGCCATTGAAGAACACGGCGATTACATTGTTTGGATGTTGCAAACCATGCGAGAGCGCGGCGCAACCGTGGTCGATGTCGCACAAGACCACGAGGATGAATATGCCGATCACTGTCGGATGGCAGATATCGTTAGCCAACCGTTGCGCAACTGCATTTCCTATTACAACGGGCACGGGGAAGCTGAACCCGGAAGTCTCGCTTATTACGGGGGAGGGCAATGGAAGAAATACCGTCGCGAAGCTCAACAAACGCTCGCCCCCTACCTTTTTGACGACTCCGCTAGCGGGAAAAATTAACGAGTGATCGGCATACGAAATGAACATAACGCCCGTTAAGAACAAACCCTTCGGTGCAATCGTCACCGGAATTGAGCTTGCTAGCCTAAACGGTGAAACATTTTCGTCGATTCAAACGGCTTTCCTTAAGTACGGTTTTTTACTGTTTCCAAGCCAATTTCTATCCGACCAAGAAAATATCGAGTTTGGCCAACGTTTTGGAGAACTTGAGTTTGGTGCCAGCCCGATGTCCAACCAAGAAAGACTCGCCGAAGGCCATTACGAGAAAGTCTTTTCCATCGAGTCACAACGCATGAGGACCAACGTCGGTAATGAAACGTGGCACACGGATTCCACGTATAAACCAATTAGTAGCAAATGCGCCATGCTCTCCGCAGTCACCGTGCCATCAGAAGGTGGCGAGACCGAATTGGCCGACATGCGTGCGGGATACGCAGCGCTAGATCAAGCGACGCGAGACCGTATCGAGAATCTCAGCGCGTATCACTCGACCCAGTACTCGCAAGCCAATGACCTAGGTGATTTTCCGCCACAAAACACCGACAGCATCTACCACGGAGAAGCGTATTTACGCCCACTGGTGAAGGTCCATCCGGAAACCGGAATCAAGAACCTTTTCGTCGGACGTCATGCCTTCGGTATCCCTGGCCTTACACGAATCGAAAGCCGGCACCTACTAAAGGAGTTACTAGAATTTGTGGTCTCGGAACCTTCCCGCGTGTATACCCACAAATGGCAGCCCGGCGACACCCTGTTGTGGGATAACCGGGCCCTTCTGCATCGGGCACAACCCTACGATTACAGCAGTCCCCGTGTTCTTACGGGAACACGGGTTGCCGGTGATCCCAAAACCGAACTCGCGTATTACCCGTCTGACCCAGAGGCTCAGGCGGGACGAGACGCGCTCATCGCCGAGCTAGATGTTCTACGCCGCGAAACCCAGGACCGTAGATATGGTGCGACGACCGCAGACCAATCGATAGAGTTTGGTTAAAGTCTATTGGTCGATTTTGCAAAGTAAACGTCAGATAGCGCATTGAGACCACGGTGACATCCGTTACCGCCATACCTATCGCCAGTTTGCTCATCGGCTTTGCTCCGGTAGCACTACTCATCTTCATTATGTGGCGTTGGCGCCTGAACGCGTTGCAATCCATGTACGCAAACGGCCGTATGTTGATCCAACTGCTGCTTATCGGCTACGTCCTAACCTACATTTTTGAAACCGATGAGCCCACACTCGTCGTCCTCGTGGTCTTCTTTATGATCGTCATGGCGGCTTGGATTGCCATGCGACCCCTTACCGATCGCGGTGTTAAACCGTATACGGTTATCTTCATTGCACTTGGTGTAAGCGGTTTAGGGGTATTGATTATTGTCACGCAAATCATTCTTGAACTGCCGCGCTGGTACGAACCCCGTTTTGTTATTCCGTTAGCTGGGATGGTGTTCGCAAATAGCATGAACACGATCAGCTTGGCGGGAGAACGTTTTCACGTTGAATGCCAACGCGGTGAGGAATACTTGTCAGCTCGAAATGCGGCGATCGAAGCCGCGATGATTCCGCAAGTCAACGCACTTTTAGCCGTCGGACTGGTTTCGTTGCCCGGCATGATGACGGGGCAGATTTTGTCCGGAATTGAACCCCTGACGGCCGCCCGATATCAAATCATGGTGATGTGCATGATATTTAGCACGGCGGGTCTCTCTGCGGTGCTGTACATGGCCCTGCGAAAACGCGATCTAAAAGAACGTGACGAACAGGAAATTGGTGGGTAAGGGTAGTGCGTCCGTACGAGCCTTCCCCGTCCCGGACGCCCATTGACCATACTACAAAAATTCAAATTCGCAATAATCGGCTTTTCGCCGCTCAAACAACGGCATCAAGAGGCGGAGGTCGGCGGCGTACACCTCAACCACCCGCATCAAGCCCATCGTGAAAACTAAAAAACGTGTCGAGTGCGAGCTCGGGATATTCCAGAATTCCGTTGTGACCAACACGATCAAGCACCACCAATTCAATATTCTCAGCACTGGCGGCAATCGCTCGGCTTGAAGTCAGATTTGGATCGTGTTCCCCCGTTCCAATGAGGACCGGCATCGTGAGCCCCTTTACTACGTCGGCGAGCGTGAACTTCCGCATTGCTTGCATGGACAATGGGACTGCGTCAGGAGAAAGGTGCACCTGAAACCCATCGGGTGACGGCATGGTCGTGATCCCGTCTTCCCGTCTTCGGTCGGCGGCCAATTTCGATCCACTTCGCTGAGCTTCGACGTCGGGCATGCCGACGTTGGCGGCATAAAGAGCCGCCGTCAGGACTCGATCTGGATACAGAGCTGCAAATGCCATCGCTGGACGGGACCCCCACGATTGTGACCAAACGTGACAGGCCGTGATCCCAAGATGATCAAGAACTGCGCAAGCGTCCTCCGCATATTGCTCAAAGGTATATTGCGTCTCTGGATCTTCCGTTGCTGAACTCTGACCCAAGCCGCGCAGATCGATGCGTATTACATGAAAACGAGCACATAAGTTCGGCACGAGATGGTCCCAGACGCGCAAATTACAACCGCCGGGAGGCCACAAGAGCAGGGCGGGCAAGGAACTCGACCCGTCAACTTCAACGTAGAGCGTGGCCCCCGTTACTTCTAGATGCATATGCGTTCTTCTAACTCCTTAACCACTCATCTCATCGAGTCATGTATGGCGATTGACGCAGCGTTAACCACGCGGACTATACAGCGTGTTGCGTCTGGCCGATTTGTGATTCGTAAATTAAGTCTCGGCCACCCTGAGGATAAAGTGGTGCCCATGATCGGCGAGGAGTACGCTCTAAACCTTCGCAGCAAAACCATGGGAATCAGCATGTACAACACGATTCGAGAGAAACTCGAGAGTGGGAAACAGGTGGTCGGTGGAACCATCGACACGCCTGATCCGGAAGTCTACCGAGCCATGGCACGTTCGGGATTCGATTTTCTCTGGATCGAAATGCAGCATAGCCCCCTGACATTTCAGGAAGTCGCGCAAATGATATGGTCAGCCCGCGACTTACCTGCGGTCCCATTTATTCGAGTTCCCGACGCGACTGAAGGAGATATCCAAAAGGCAACCGATGTCGGCGCGTTGGGCATTATCGTGCCAATGGTCGTTGAAGTCGCAAAAGTTGAAGCCGCAGTCCGTTTTGCCAAGTATCCACCAGAAGGGGTCAGGAGCTTGGGCGGAGGACAATACGGCGGGCTGTATGGTCGGGATTATCGCACCACGGCCAACGAGAACATCATGGTCGTGGCCATGATTGAATCACCGGCAGGGGTGGAAAACGCTGAGGCCATTGCTTCAGTTCCGGGCGTCGACGTCGTCTTTACTGCAGCGACCGATCTATTTAGCTTTTCAGGACACGCTCAAGGCGAACCGGAATACGAGGCGATGATCGCTAAGATCCATACCGCTACGTTAGCAGCTGGACGGAAAGTTGGTGGACCATTGCAGTGGCGAAGCCGACCCGGGTTCAGTTTTTTCCAAGCACCCGGCGCAACCACGCTTATTGGGCGGGGCGCGAAAGATCTCCTGGCAGAGACCGAGGCAACCGTCGCTCCCATTGAGGGATCCGAGGATTAGCCACCGTGTCGGCTCGGGCGGTTAATACAGTATTGACGCCTTGAGCTACGCGCCCAACTCGTTCATATCAGCACGAGAACGCCCGACCACGGATTCAGGACCAAGGATCCGACCACCGTCGGCCCGATATGGATCGCTGTAGTAGCCCAACGCAAAGTCCCCTTGCGTGTACCCCAGAAGATCCTGCAATTCCGGTTCGAGATCCTTGGCGATATCGGGCGGGCACGAGAGATATTGGTTCTCCTCCTGACGCAACCAACCTAAGCAATAAGTCAAATTAACGCCTAAACGCGCGCGCTCCGAATGGTTCGCCCCGCCACTATGCAAGATGCTGCCGGTATAAAAAAAGACCGAACCCGGCGCCATTTCGGCGTAGGCAAACTGGTCAGAATCAGCCCTTTCCTCCCAATCCCAGGTATGGCTTCCAGGAACGCAACGCGTTGCCCCATTCTCTTCCGTAAATTCGGTGAGTGCCCAAATCGTATTTAGCTGCGGTTCGATGGACTTAGGAAGATAACTACCCCAGGCGAAACGGTCTCGATGCAGGGTTTGTTTCTCGCCACCCGGATGAATACGTATGGTTTGGGTCAAGTGCAATAAAATCTTCTTGGTGAATGGAGCGAGGAACTTTCGGGTAGTCCCCAGTACTGCAGGATCGAGGACGAGACGTCGGCACGTCGGTGACCTCGCGATCAGCGCTCCAGTTCTTTGGGTTTTTCGACCGGTGAAGTCGTCTCCCCCCATCGGAGTGTTTTCAATATAAGGCATCGTTTCATCCGTCATTTGCTGCACGGTATGTCGATCAATGACATCGGCAACGATAACTGCACCATCTGCAGACAAACGAGAAAGAATCTCATCCGTTGTGACGTCTCGTGGAAGTGTCGTAACGGTCATTAGTACGACCTTTTGTGTAGATTCATGGCTACGATCAAGCAATTACTCTGTCTAATCAAGCAGAAAAAGGAGCGTCGACGCAGTTGCGACTGAACGTGGGCGTTGGCCGGCTGATTCGTCATAATAGATGATCGATATTTGCGTCCATTCAGGAAAGGAGGGGACTCGTGTCTGAACCCATCGATACGCAGCTTACTCAAAATCCGCTCTACCGACGTCACAAGGAACGAGCTGATGCAAACAAACCACCCTCGCGAAGTAGCTCGTTAGGCGCAGTTGCCCAATCCCGCTTTCCCGAGGGCACGAATCGTCGCGAGATGGTCGACGGTATTCTTGCCCAAGATGAAGAACTGGTGGAGGGTAATTTCGGCACGGTCTACTACATTCCCAAAACCATTTGCGGAATCGACTTAAAACTTGAACCGTTGCAGCCGAGTATCGGGACGGTCATTCACGGTCTTGATTTGGCGACCGATCTACAAGATCCCAGGATGGTTTCGTTTTTACGTGAACTATGGTTGCAACGACGCGTCCTTATGTTTCGCGGACAAGCGCACCTTTCGAGACAAGAGATGGTCGAATTTGCCGAGCACTTTGGCGAAGTGGGTGCGCCGTTCGGTGAACGCGAACATATGCCTAATTCTCCCTACGATCTGAACCAACAAGTCAAAGACCCTGAGATTCCCAACATGTTGATCTTGCCATCAGACGAACGGGTCCCCAACGCAGCGTCGGGTTGGCACTGCGACGCGACCTGGCAAGCGCGTCCGCCCATGGGTTCAATCCTTATGTGTCGGGAGGCTCCTCCGATTGGCGGTGATACCTGCTTTTGCGATTGCTATAGCATGTGGGAAGGTCTGCCGTTGGAGACTAAGCGCCGAGTCGAAGGATTAACCGCCGTGCACGTAGGCGGTGTAGGACACCAGATGGACGGGGAAACGCCTGTCGCCACTCATCCCGTCGCTCGCACTCACCCAGAGACCGGTCGTACCACGCTCTATGTCCAACAAGGTTTCGTTCGTCGGTTCGCTGAAAAGCATGAAATCTCAGAGGACGAGGAGAAGTCCCTGTTACTGCAAATGAAAATGCAAGAAGGGAGGCCAGAATACACCTGCCGTTTCCGTTGGGAAGAAGGCTCATTGGTCATGTGGGATAACCGAGCCGTACTCCATACCGCCAGTGGCGACTTCTGGCCGCATAGACGTCTTATGGAACGCTTAACCATACTCGATTTCGATTCGTCGAGACGCGCACCTTACTACTCACCACAGCCCGTCGACTAAAGGAAGATCTCGCTAAATGAACCCCATTTCAGCCGATTCACATGTTGTCGAAGGTCCGGAAGTCTTTGCCGGATTGGCAGCGCGTTTTGGTGACGACGCGCCACGCATCATGACCGTTGACGAGGAAGTGGACGCAATCGTCATACCTTCACGGGGGAGACGCGGCGTGGGGGTTGCCCGCATGGCCATGGCGAGTACTCGGCTTGCTCGTAATGAACCACTCGTTCGACCACATGGGCGCAAACCCGAAGTCGCGCACCTTAACGATCCTGAAATGGAAGCGCTCTTTAGAAAAGGATACGACGGTCTAGAACCCGGCTTGACCGATGGAGCGAAGCGTCATCAGATTCAAGACGTGGATGGTCTTGATGCTGAATTCTTGTACCCCGGCTTTTTTGCGATGTTCGGTTTTAAAAATACCGAGTTATTGGTTGCGTGCCAAAAAAACTATAACGACTGGCTCGCAGATTACACGGGAGCAAGTTCTGGCAGGTTACATGGTTTACCCGCGATACCTATGCAAGACCCAAAGGCCGCTGCGGACGAACTTAAACGGGTCATCCATCTCGGATTCAAGGGTGGCTGTATTCCGTGCACTTCGCCCGCCGACCACCCGTACTTCGACACCGTTTATGAGCCCATCTGGTCTCTTGCGGAAGAAGCGGAGTTTCCAATTTCCATGCATGTTGGTTGCGGAGCGTACGTTCCGGCGTCTCAGCGTCCTCAGAAAAAAGTTGACGCAATCGCTGGCTACGCTGCGTCACAGAACACGGTTCAAGCCACAATCGTTGAACTAATGTGCCGCGGTGTATGCGAACGTCATCCGAAACTCAAGATCGTCGTGGCGGAATTCAACGCAGGTTGGATCGCCCACTGGCTTTATCGAGTCGATCAAGGACTTCAGCGCGAGCGGCGCTCAATGCCCGAACCTGTCTCTTATACACATCTGACGCTGCCGACGAATAGAGAGGTGTAGATCTCGGTGGTCGCCGTATCATT
>CAXDSX010000074.1:0-10627 GCA_963992075.1 uncultured Pseudomonadales bacterium
GCAGAAGACGGCATACGAGATCAGCCTCGGTCTCGTGGGCTCGGAGATGTGTATAAGAGACAGGCCTTAGCCGCCGAATAGTGCAGTTGCCCCGGATTTCCTTTGCTACCCGCGGTTGATGATATGTTTATGATCTTCCCATGATTCTGTTTGATCATCTGCTTGCCGGCTGCGATGCAAGAGAGGAAACAACCCGTTAAGTTAAGGTCGATGACCTGTTGCCATTCATCAAGCGGAGTGTCCTCAGCCAGGTGACTTTTCCCCCAGCGCCCGGCGCTATTGACGATGACGTCCACCGACCCAAATGCTTCGACGCTTTGAGCAATCATGTCGTCGAGTTGACCAGCATTGGTGATATCGACGGGCAACGCAATTGCAGTCTGTCCATTCCCCGTGATTTCCTCGGCGACTCTGTCGATATTTTCTTTGTTCCTGCTTGCCACCACGACGTTGGCCCCTGCTTCCGCGCACACCTTTGCCATGGACTCCCCGAGACCTCCGGCACCGCCGGTGACAATCACGGTTTTTTCCTCAAGCCTAAACTTCGACATGATTTCTCCCTGAATATGTTAATCGCATTGCGCCCGTCTCCTCTGTCCCGAGGAGTGAAAACGCTGAGAAATTGTTTGTTCTTGTTTCGGAGATATGGCCTTGGTTGTAGCGCGTCTTCGCACCACGGGTGCTATCAACCTCTCGAGTCGATCCAACATACATAGTGCCGCGTAGGGCGTCAAAGCAGCGCCATTCTATTTCACCCAAAACCCAAAATGGGTGCATTCCCACGCAAGTTAACTTGTATCGAGAGAGTCGCTTTGTAAGGATCGAACTGGGGTTAACAAATTAGGATCTAGGCATGAGTACGAGGTATTACGAAGATCTTAAAGTGGAATACGACCGTGACGGTTTCGTGGTCCTGAGAAATTATCTTGCCGAACGTGAACTTCATCAGATGAGGGTCCAACTCGAATACGTCCATCGCGAGGTTACCCAGCAACGCTACCGAGCGATAGGGACGATGAAGAGCATGGACAAGGAACATGCTTGGTTTCGGCATTACCTTGAAGAAGGTCCACACATACCGTTGATGAAATTCCTCCTCGAGGACAGCCTTAGCCCCGACAACGTGAGTTGGATCGCGAAACCCGAAGGCGTTACACGGACGTTGCCACATTTTGATGCGCTGGGCAGCTATCGAAAGTCATCATCGGGAATCTCGCTCTGGATTGCGATGGATCGAATCGACAGAGGTAACGGCTGTACCCATTACGAAAAGGGTTCGCACAGACGAGAATTCGAATATGTCTACCCGCTTCGTGATTACGACGAGGACAACGCCAACGTCTTTCGGCTCGAAGTGGATCCCGGGGATGCAGTCATGCACAGCACGAAGACCGTGCATTGGAGCGTTGACCCACTTGACGACCGGGAAAGAAACGCGATGGTGTTTGCATACTGGGCCGGATCATCGGGCATCGATCCTGTGGGCGCCGAACGATCGAATTCGGCGTATAAAGACGGAAATACCGTTCTTTAGAGGACCTCAAAGGGTATTTTAGTGGATCGTGGCCGCACGTAGTTGATACGAGGGAGTAGGGCCTTGTCAGTTCACGACGACCGACGCGTTGATGCGATTTCTGTTTGGGGTCCGGCGAAGCCGGTTTCGGAGACGGAATTACCGGACCCGGATGATCGAGGGTTTACCACTGTGGTTCGCATTTTCATGCGAACGTGGCCCTTCTTACGCCCGATGATGATCGGATACTGGCGGGATCGAACGGTCCTTCGCGGGTCGTTTTGGCAGTCCGCTAGAACCTCTGATTGGAGCTATCGATACGTCCCATTTGTTGTAACGCCGATCGCCTTGTTGGGTCCCATTGCCGGTTGGCTTCCTTTTGGCATCGATTGGCGATTCGATTTGTTGGTATACGGCACTCTCGCCATGGCCCTGATTGCGTGGTTGCTCAATTTCACAACCGGTCGTTTATTCGCCGGGGCTGCGGTCGCCGCGGTGTTGGTTGGGACGTCCTCGATGCTGTTTGCGATTTTTGTGGTGGACGGTTGGGAGGACGACGTTCAGGTTGCGGCGGTCTGTTTCGCGTGCCTCTCCATGTGGTTGTTTCAGTACCGTAGCGAGGACGGACAGCTCCGGATTCGGCTGCGTTTAGGCTGCCATCTCGTCTACTACTACGTCATGGTGTGGCTTTCTACCCTCGTTGGAATCGTGACAGGCTTGTTCACGATCGATCTCTTGAATCAATCCATTCTGCAAGCGGAGCCTTTGACTCCGTTTTTGGCAGAGTTTGTGAATCGACCGGAGCTCGCTGCTGGAACGGCCGAAACCCTGAGTAACGCGCAGCGGCAGGACCTCCAATGGATCTACATCGTGTTCCTGGTAGGCATCGGTGTCATTACATTTCCGTTCACGCTTGCCTTGCCCTATTACAACGTTTGGATCATGCAGCGGATTAACCAGGATCTTCGCCTCGCGCTGGTTGAACGTTGGCATCAATTGTCGCTCCGTTATCACGGCGATCATCGAGTCGGCGATTCGGTTTACCGCATTTATCAGGATTCGGCGCAAGTGACAGCGATTATAGGAATGCTTGTGTCAGTTGCGACTCAAGTCACCCAGTACGCGATGACCATCTTTTTTGTCGCCGCATTGGACCCCATCCTCGGTCTCATGGGAGTCACGATCGCCGTGATGGCGGTGGCTTGGGCGACCTGGTTTTCGCCGCGAGTTCGAACGCTTTCGCTCCGTGCCCGAGAAACCAATTCTGATCTGACGTCGCGTGTTCAAGAAGTGCTCGGAGCGATTAATGTGGTGAAAGCATACGGGCGGGAGCACTCCGAGCAGGAAAGGTTTGAGTCGGACAGCGTAAGAGCATTTAACGCGGCTCACCGAGTGCGGTCACTGGTAGCCGTCGTCGGCATCGTCATGTTTACGTTGGCGGCCTCGATCCTGTTGGGCGGTGAATTTCTGATGGCTCTGTGGGCGAGCGAGAGCCGAGAAACGTTTGCCGCTGTGCTGATCGGCCTGGTTGGCTTGAGCTTTGTGCGTTGGAATCTTAGTGCGTTTCAGTGGGCACAAGGTGAGCTGTTCACCTCGAGTGGTCAGGTGCGCGGGCTCGTGCGCGATTGGACATCGGCCCAAGACATGGCGATGGGCCTTGATCGAGTCTTTGAGATTCTGGATATCGAGCCCGACGTCAAGAACGCACCCGATGCGACCCCCATGCCTCAGATTCAAAGAGAAATTCGATTCGACAACGTTAGTTTTGGGTATGACCCAGATCGTCCGGTGCTTCGAGGGATAAATTTCAGTGCCTCAATTGGCTCGATCACGGCCCTCGTTGGCCCGACGGGTTGTGGCAAAAGTACGTTGGTAAGCATGCTCACACGGTTGTTCGATCCTGATTTGGGTGCGGTGTTGATAGACGGTAACGATGTGCGGCGTTTCGATATCGAGAGTTTGCGGTCCAACGTATCGATAGCGCTTCAGGAGAACGTGTTGTTTGGCATGACTGTGCGAGACAACATTCGCTACGTTGTACCGGATGCCAATGACGATGACGTGATGAAGGCGGCAGAAGTTGCTTGTGCGGACGACTACATCGCGAGTTTGCCGGACGGGCTTGACACGATGCTCGGCGATCGAGGAGGACGGCTGTCCACGGGTCAGCGACAACGGCTGTCGATCGCCCGCGCACTGGCGAAGAACGCGCCGGTCCTCATCTTGGATGAACCAACCGCTGCGCTTGACGCGGAGACCGAACATAGGGTGCTGGAACGGCTGGCGCGCTGGGGCGAAGACCGCATTATCTTTTTGATTACCCATCGCATCTCCACTATCCAACAAGCGGACCAGATTCTTTACCTCGATCAAGGCCAGATACTGGAGGCGGGATTTCATGAGGACCTCATGAATCTTGAAGCCGGTCGTTACCGTCGTTTTGTGGAAGCCGAGATGGAACTTTCGGGTGGGTCCTCCTTGGGAGAAATTCCTTGAGCGATCCGGCTATACCTGGACCAACGTCGAGTAAACAGCTCGAAGAAGCCCTGGATGCGGCTGCCAGCAACTTAGATTTAGGCACCGATCTAAACTTTAGGGAGACCTGCCGGGTGATCGGACGAGCTCTTACCTACATCCGATTCTTCCCCTATCGGTTCGCAGCTAAGTTCTTGTTATTTGGGATTTCCCTCGCGACGCCACTCGTCCTGCCATGGCCGATCAAGATCGTCATCGACAACGTGATTCTCAATGACGCGGTGGATCCGAGCGCTTTTCCGAGTTACTTCGCGCCGTTCGTGAATTTCTTGGTAGGTAAAACGCCTTTCGAGATGATGTTATGGGTATTGCTTCTCGGAGTGGTCATGATGATCACCATCGGTGGCTTTGGTTCGACCGGAGGGGCGAACGATCAAGTGGATGCGACGATGGCGCAGGGCCACGACAAGGCGACCCAAACCGAAAACGATGCGAACCAAGCCTTCTCGAAGTTTGCTGGGCTATTGGGGTTCGTCGAATTTCGGCTCCAACTCGGTCTGAGTCAGGCGGTGAACCACTTATTGCGGTCTCAACTCTTTGAGCGAATCCAATCCTTGCAGATGCCGTTGTTGAGCGATACGCGTATAGGGGACAGCTTGTATCGGGTGATGTACGACACGGCCGCCGTGACCAACGTGTTTTTTCAGACCGTTCAATCGCCCATCGGCGCGGTACTTACGGGAGGACTCGTCCTTACAGTCATGGCGTTCAATTATGGTGAAGCGCCTGAAATTATTTGGTTAGGGATCTGCATTTTACCGATCCAGTTGATCGCCATGCTGCCGTTTCCTCGGCTGATGCGGCGACGTAGTCAGGCGAGCCGGGCGGCTGGCAGCGTCACCACGGGAAACATAGAAGAAGGCATAAGCAACGTGCTCGCCGTGCAAAGTTTGGGTGGTAACAAACGTGAGCGGGAGCGATTTAGCCACCATTCGAACGAGTCTTTTAAGCGGTTCCGGGCTGAATTATTAGTTCGGCTCTTGTACGGCGTAGCCAACGGTGGTGCGCGTGGCCTGATGGGCTTCATCGCGTTTTACTTCATCTCGAGCCGAGTGATTGAGGGCGTGCTGACGCCGGGAGACTACGGCGTGCTGTTCTATTATTACGCTTGGTTGTCTGGGGCGGTCACCGCCTTACCTTATCTATGGATTCGCATCCAAGCGGATGTTCCGGGTATACGGCGAGTGTTTTTCCTTATGGATTTGCCGAGCGAAGCAGATCGGTCTGGTGAAGCGCTGCAATCCATCGACGATTCCGTTGCTTTGCGACACGTTAGTCTGACGTTCGCGGACGGTCGGCAAGCGCTTAGTGACGTCTCGTTGGAATTCAGAAAAGGTGAAATCACGGCCCTGGTCGGTCCAACGGGATCCGGAAAAACCAGCCTGGCGTATTTGGTTCCTGAGTTCTATCGACCAACAGAAGGATCTATCGAAGTCGATGGCATCGACACGAGGCGGATTGCGTTGAGTAGCATACGTGACCATGTCTCGTACGTGTTTCAGGAAACCCAGCTGTTTTCCGATTCGATTCTCGACAACATCCGCTACGGTAACGCGACAGCGAGTCGCGGAGAAGTTGAGCGCGTCGCGCGGATAGCTGGCGCGCACGCGTTCATTTCAGATCTACCGGACGGATACGATACGCTTCTAGGTACCGTCACAAGCAAAATATCCGTAGGCCAGAAACAACGTATCGCGATTGCCCGCGGCTTGCTTAAACCGGCAAGTGTTCTGATTCTTGATGAACCCACGTCGGCTCTGGATCCTGAAACGGAGTCTTTCCTTGTGCAGGCGTTACGCGAGGCCGCCAAGGAAAAGCTCGTGATCATCATAGCGCACCGTTTATCGACCATCGTGAATGCCGACAAGATTGTTTTTCTTGACGCGGGAAGTGTGGTTGAGCAAGGCACGCACGAGCAGCTGATGGGCATCGATTCGGGTCACTACCGAGAGTTTGTTGAATTGCAATCGTTTTCTCAGTCGGACGTCTCGTAACCTCATGTCCTACCCCGGGCTCGGCGTGCGAACAATCCAGCCGAAGCTTGGAGCAACCGATCGTTAGTTCGCACCCAGAGGTTCGGGCGTGTACCAAATCGGTGACGTATAAGCACGGTCTTGCACGATCATGGGTACGTTCTTAGGAAGATTATCGATTCCAAAAAAGCGGACGTCGTAGGCAGTCCATCGCGGGGTCGGTATCTCGATGACGCGCAGATAATAGGAAGCGGGTACCGATCGATCGAAGTCCGGATCGTGCCAAACGGCTGTAAGGACAGTCGCACCGATATCGTTTGTGTACGAGGCATTGTCAACGTCGACGGTACTGGCGACGTTGTTGGATTGGGGAGCGACGGCGACGTCGTATATCTTTTCAGCGATTGTTCCGTCGGGCCGAACCCAACCTTTGACGATCTGCATTCGATCCAAATTAGCTCCGTCGACGTCCTTCGTTGCGCTAGCTAGAAAGGTCGGAGCTATCGACTCGTTTGAGGAGCCAAGGTCCCCTCCCATGGGTACACCCTTTTCGTATCCTACTGTGGCGATGTTAGTGTGGTTGGCATCGACGGACGTAAATGTCCAGCCTCCGAAAAATCGAACGAGCATCCGGGGCCCGGTGGTCGCGTACGTTTCCTTCCGTTTGAGGGCGCGAAAGAGACTTTCTCTCGTGTTTTCTGCAGCCCATATCGCTGCGTATCCGGAAGCGCTAAAAACCCATTGTGATGCGGCCCGAAACCGACTGGGTTCGTTAAGTCCCATTTTTCCCCAGAACGCGTGTTCATCTGCCGTAGCAAGCGCCGTGTGCGTATCCGTACTCCCAATCATGCCAAACTTAAACGGATTCACTCCCAGCTCGAGGCTGTGTTTTAGGCCGAGCTGAAGAGCGGATCGAGCATACGATTGCCGCGCCCAATCCAAAGCGTCTGCATCTTGATTGATGTCGTCACCTTTGGCGGCCGCACCATCCCATGTTTCGAAGTCGGCGAATCCGTCGTTTGGGGAAATCGCGGGATGGGTTTCGCTGTCGCCTTTGATCTGCGTCACTTCTAGCACTGGCTCCCACTGCAACCGAGTTTGGGCGTATTCACGCGAAAGAGGTTCGCCGTTTTGGTCTCTTGGGCTAAACATTAACCCGCCACTTAGGTTCGCGTTGTGAGGAATGGCGATCCCATCACCACCGTGGGTGTCCCGATAATTGGAGAGGTAGTTCCATAGATCTTCGACGTTGTCGCTGTCGAAGCGGGAAAAGGGAAGAACCTTACTCGTGATATCGGGACCGTCCGCAAATAATACATTTCGGTGAATCATGTTCGGCGCGCGACCTGACCACTCAAATCCGACGAACGTCGTGAATACGCCTGGTTCGTTATGACGCTCGGCCGTGGCGATCACATCCGCCCAGATCGACTGGCGGAAGTGGTTATCAATCGCATAGTTGCCTTGCCACGCGCCTTTTGCAGTACCCAAGGCGGCATTCCCTTGGTTAAACACCTCGACTGAAGGGGCGTTCAGAACATCGACCAAAGGGAGCAGATCTGCGAAGTATGCTGACCATCGTTCTCGATCGAGCGTATCAGGTAACTGGCTCGAATCGTGTCCGAGGTGACGAAGAACGCCAAGATTCTCGGCGTGATCTGCAATCAGCAGAAAGTCGAGAGGTCGGTGAAGACGCACCGACGAACCACCTGTGGCGCGTATTTCGTGGCCTTTGGCAAAACGGTAAGCGTCTTCTGGCATCAGCCGCGTCCCGAGTGCGAACGCATCGCCAGAAAGAGAGGTGTGCACGTGCGTGTCGCCGAAAAAGACTTGAGTTGGAAATGCGTGTTTCGCTTCTGGCCGTACGTCGTTGAGTGGTCTTGCGTGCACGCTCGCCGCGTTGGTGATCATAACGCCGACCAGCAATGAACAGAACAGGCCATGGAATGCTCGGAGCAAGTACGTTCGATTGGCGCGCGTTGAATTGTTCACAACCAGAAAAATCGACCTAATTCCTGGTGAATTTAACCATACGTTGTCTAGGGTTCGCCTCAATCCATTATCGTGGAATCCTCTAAATTCCATGATTTTTGAGATCAGTACGCCGATTGTTGACGACGAAGAAAACGTGAAGATTGGGGGAAATGAGGCCGGTCACGATTTTTCCTTAGCGTCGAAACGAGTCAAAATAAAGCATTGAATTTGAAGTTCGCAACAAGGGATAAAACTGATGCCTGTAATCGATATGGCGACGCTGGAACCAGTTGGAGAGTTTGGGTCGAAGGCGTGGGGTGACGCTTGCTCAGAGGGTTGCATAAAGATACTGGAAGCGGCTAATTTGCCAGACACCATTAACTGGGCGTTTAGCGAAGATTATACCCATCCGCCGGCACGTCTCATGCAAGACGGACGTACGCATGCTGGCTATTACATTATGGTTCGAAATGGCAAGGTGAGCGCAGGCGATGGCGTTCCGGAAGAAGCGTTGGCCATACCTGGATTTCACGTGCAGATTCCTTGGGCGTATCTATGTAACCAGTCTGGTGCGCTGTACGGTAGGGAAGGACAACGTCAGCGATCAGCGGACGAACAGATTCTGATGGCAGCAATTGTCGACCACGTTGGTCGCGACAATCCGTTCAACTATCCTGTTAACAGCAAGGGAATCCCGAGCGGGATGCTCGATCCGGTGGGGGCTTGGCCCGCGGAAGTAGGGGCTGCGTTGGGTGAAGGCGGAGAGGAGGGCAACGGCTTACACAATATTGCGGCGACTCTTCAAATGGATTCGCCTGAATTCGCCGAGTTACCCGTGACCGAAATGCGCGTCCCCATCTTTGGTGACATGAACGAAGAGCAAAAGCAGACCTTTATTGCACTCTGTGGGATTCGTCTGTAAGAGGAATGTTACGGGCCCAGATGATTCGTGGCGTTAGCCCGGCAAACCCGATGCGTTTTCAGTGCGTTGCATGTTGACGCAACCGTAACCGCTATTGGAAAGGAATCTCAGAATCGCGGTGCTGTTGCCATCACTGGCGCTGATGTTGGCGGCAGGTGACCCGCGTCCGGAAAGCGAAGTGTCAGATACGGTCGAGGGCCCACTGGCGGTTTCCCTCGACCGGTTAAATCCTAGTCAAAAAGAACTATTAGAGGATCTTCTTGCTGAAGCCGATAGAGAACCGATGAACGGTCTCACGAGGGGCAAGCTCGGTATGGCATACGAAATGAACGGGTACCCCGAAGCCGCGCTCAAGAGTTATCGACAAGCAGAAGAACTCGACGGCCAAGAACCGCGATGGCCTTATCACCAGGCACTTCTGTTAGCCGCCCGAGGTGAGTTGGGGCTGGCATTAAGCGCATTGGATCGGTCGATTCATCTTGATGCAACGCATCTCTCGTCATGGATGTGGATGGGGACTTGGTCCATTGAACTAGGGATGGTTGGGAAAGCCGCCGAAGCGTTCAGCAAGGCAAAAGACCTTGGACTTGGGTGGTCAGCGACAGCGGGTCAGGCAAGAGTGCTGTTGCATCAGGACCGGTTGGATGAGGCAATCGCGCTACTCGAACCGCTCTCGCTCGCGTCGCCTTTTCCGAGCGTATTTCATTTGCTCGGACGCGCTTATCGCGAAAAGGGTCGATTAGGCGATGCACGCGTCGCACTGGCGCGAGGGAAATCCTCGCAACGGATTGGTTGGCACGATGATTGGCAGGAGCCTAAGCGTCGATACGAAGTGGGGGTAACGCCGCGATTACGGCAGGCTCAGCGGCTCATTTTGCTGAGCAAAACGGATCAAGCGCTCCCCATTCTTGAGACGCTTATCACAGAGAAGCCAAACGACGAGCGCATCGTTAACGCGCTCAGTAATGCTTACGTTTTAATGGGACGTGAAGGTGAAGGATTTGAGGTATTGCGCAACGCCATTGAGCAGTTCCCGGCCCACTACCGCACGCATCTCAACGTTGCTGGGTTCTATGAAAAGCGTGGTGATTGGAAATTAGCCCTTCAGCATATCGAAGCAGCGATGCAACTTAATCCGCTTATTTCGCGACCCTACGAAGAAAAGGGGTTGTTGCTTCAGAGGCGGGGGAAGTTGGCGGAAGCCCATGACGCGTTTGAGCTTGCTCTAGATAGGAACGCAAACGATCCGCAGCTATTTGCGCGGGCCGGCGATATTGAAGCACTGCAACGACGATGGCTTGGTGCGATCGAACACTACCGAGATTCGACCCGCGTGGATCCTTCGTACGCGCTCGGGCACATAAAGCTGGGATTGAGTCTTGCGCGTGCCGGGCAATTTGAAGCTGCCCGTGTGGCTCTATCGCTTGCCGATGCGTTGGCTACCCACGAACGCGATGTCCGGGAAGCTTTCGCTTACGTGTCTCGGTTGGAGCAAGAGCAACGTGAGCATTGATGTTGGACGCAGCAATGCACGTCCGCCGAATGGTCGAATCTGATAAGGTCTCGGCGATGCGCCGATGTCGAATCGCGATGACAAAGAACGCTTTCGCCGTCTTCGTTTTGTTGATCCATTTTTCGGCGTTGATGTCTTGTTCGTCCTGTCTCTTATACACATCTCCGAGCCCACGAGACCGCGGCTGATCTCGTATG
>CAXDSX010000075.1:0-10558 GCA_963992075.1 uncultured Pseudomonadales bacterium
AATGATACGGCGACCACCGAGATCTACACCTCTCTATTCGTCGGCAGCGTCAGATGTGTATAAGAGACAGGGTTGATTCCGTACAACTTTCTCTCGGTGACCCCGTACGAAAGGCTCCCCGACATCATCCGCTACCTCGACGGGATTCAGTACCGTGTCGATCACCTCCAAGGAAAAGTCGGAAAAGACGAAACCAACGTCGAAGTCCTCAAGCTATGGTCCGCGCGATACGCGCGTTTAGAAGAAATCGGAGAGAAAGAAGATGAACTTGTCCGGCTTCGATTTCTGCTGGAGGAATACCGGGTCGCGCTATTTAGTCAAACCGTCGGCACACGAGAAAAAGTGTCGGAGAAAAGGCTCGAACGAGAATTTGCCTCGGTGGAGATGAGCGTCGGCTTGCGATAACGCTTCTTTTCCAACGGACGTGAGCAACCTGCTAACCAAGATCGGTGCCTTGAACTTCTCGTTTGGCCGCGATGAAATCGGAGTGGTTTAGATAGAGTAGGTCCGTGATTTTGCGGATCACGTGTTCTTCGTAGTGCTCTTGATCGCCCTCGAAACTGGCAACTCTCCATAGATGGACCAGTAGCGCTTTACGTTCGGCGCGGTCGAGACGGTCGTTGAGTAGTCGAGTGAAAGGAAAAACGCCGGTACTGTCGTGATGATCGAGGCGGGCGCGATCGATGATCTCCGAGATTTGGTCTTGGTCAATTTCATACATCGATTCGAGCGCAACTTTGACTTGTTCCAGTTCCCTTTCTTCGAGTTCATGGTCGGCCCAGGCGACTTCAAGTAGTAGCATTGCTGCGGCGAGTGGGACGGTTGTGGTCTCCGTTTCAACTTCGGATATCTGTTCCCGGGCGAATACGCCTTTCAGGCGTTCGAACATCACGCGGCCTTTAGCTCGATTTCGGCGCAAGCACGATGGAACGTATCTATGCCAGCGTCTTCGCGGCGTGCTTGTTCCGACAAATAACGGCGGTAGTGACGGGAGCCGGGCAATCCTCGGAAGAGACCGAGCAGATGTCGCGTCATGTCATGCAGGCGGGTACCTCGATTTAGTTCGCGTTCCATATAGACCGTGTATCGGTTGAGTAGCGACTGGAAGTTATCGCGTTCTTTCTTCGGATAGAGGACGTCGTGAAGTTCGCCGAGAAAAGGCGGATGTCGATAAGCAGCGCGACCTATCATCACGCCATCCGACCATTCAAGAACATCTTTCACCGTATCGGCATCGTTTAGGCCGCCGTTCAGGAGAATGGAAAGGGCGGGGAAGTCTGTTTTCAGTTGTCTGACTTGATCATAGTCAAGCGGAGGAATCTCTCGATTTTGTGCCGGACTTAAGCCGGTCAAGATCGCTTTACGAGCATGCACGATAAACAGTTGAGCGCCGGCTTCGCTTACACGTCCAACGAATTCGGCCAATTTTCGGTAACTCGCTTGGTCGTCGACGCCAAGCCGGCACTTCACGGTAACGGGGATGGAGACTGCGTCGCACATAGACTTGATGCACTCAGCGACGAGTTCCGGCTGCAGCATTAAGCATGCGCCGAAGGAGCCCTTCCGAACTCGTTCAGATGGGCAGCCAACGTTCAGATTGACTGCATTGAATCCGTTCGTTTCCGCTACCTGGGCGGCTTCCGACAAGGTTTGGGGATCGCTTCCACCAAGCTGGAGTGCTAACGGTTGCTCGTGATCACCATGACCGAGTAATCGAGATGTCTTCCCAAAACGTATTGCGTCGGCAACGACCATTTCCGTGTAGAGCCAAGCGTGTGGTGCGATGAGTCGGTGAAGAGTCCGACAGTGCCGATCGGTCCACGCCATCATGGGCGCGACACACAAAAGCTTGTCGTCGAATTGTTGTGAATTGGCGATGTCTTTCACGGCTACGTTTTGTTGTTTTGGCAATCGCTCGACGAAGTATTTTGATCGAAATGTATGTGGGTTACATCCGAATTCTGTGTCGATCTTCCATCCTTTCTCCATTTTTATTCCATTTTCTATGATTTTCGTTGTATATTGGATTGCGACTAGTTGATTGGTTAATCCAATGCTGCGTCAAAGAACGCTTAAGAAGTCAGCGCACGCCATCGGAATTGGCGTTCACTCCGGCTGCAAGGTTCGTATGACGCTGCGTCCTGCCGAGGTAAACACGGGCATTCGGTTCGTTCGAGCCGATTGTCCCGACGTTGCCGTTGCCGCTTTAGCTCAAAATGTCTCAAGTACGCTACTGTCAACGAGCATCAGTGAGGAAGGAAGTGACGTCTCGACGGTAGAACACTTGATGTCAGCGCTTTGGGGCCTTGCGATCGACAACGTCGTGATCGAACTGTCTGGTGATGAAGTTCCGATCATGGACGGGAGCGCAGCCCCATTTGTCAAACTCATTGAAAGTGTGGGGACACGAACCCAATCAGCGTCAAGAAAGTTTATCTGTATCACCCAAGAACTGACCGTCTCTCAAGGCGATGCGACGGCCACGCTCTCTCCTTATGCGGGATTCAAGGGTGCCTATACGTTTGTTGCGGATCATCCGGTATACAACCGCTATCCCAAACGGGTTGAACTCGATTTTGATCGTGACTCGTACCGTGACGATTTGAGCCGAGCGCGTTCATTTGGCCTTGTCGACGATCTATCCCGAGCCCACGCGATAGATCGTTGTTTGGGCTCGAGCGTCGAAAACGCCGTTGGCATCAGTGAAGACTGTGTCGTGAACAAGGAAGGTTTGCGGTATGTCGATGAGTTTGCGAAACACAAACTATTGGATGCGATTGGCGACTTGTATCTTTTGGGCCTTCCGCTGCTTGGCGCATTTAACGGCTATATGTCGGGTCACACGTTAAACAATGAACTTGCACGCGCGGTGCTACTGCAGCCGGATGCCTGGGAGCTAGTGAGCGTAGATAACCGACGCGTTTCTGTTGATGGGGGTCATGGCCATCTCCGCACGGTAGGAATGTCATAAGCGCGAGTTCTCGGACTCGACTTCGAATTCATACGGCTCAAATGCTCTCTTAAGCGGTTGTATACTCTTTCTACGAAGAGTGAGTGCTCCATGACTGTCCGCACCCGCGTTGCTCCATCTCCCACAGGTGATCCGCACCTCGGTACAGCATATATGGCTCTATTCAATCGAGCCTTCGCGAAAAAATTCGGTGGGCAGTTTGTGTTACGCATCGAGGATACGGATCAAGCGCGAAGTAGCGTTGAATCGGAACAGGTGATTTTTGATGCACTCCGCTGGATGGGTCTCGAGTGGGACGAAGGACCAGATATAGAAGGTTCGTCCGGGCCTTATCGTCAAAGTGAACGGTTGGAGCACTACGCCAAGCATGCCGCCGAGCTAGTGGAGTATGGACATGCGTTTCACTGTTTTTGTAGCACTGAACGCTTAGCGGAGCTCCGTCGCGCTCAGCAGTCGGCTGGTGAGACCCCACGTTACGACGGGCTATGTCTCGGGTTGGATGAAGCGGACAAGGTTCGTCGTCTCGAAAACGGTGACGCACATGTCATTCGTTTACGGGTTCCAGATCACGGAGAGTGTACGTTTGAAGATGGTTTGCGGGGAATTATCACAATTCCGTGGCAACAAGTAGACATGCAGGTTCTGGTGAAATCAGACGGTTTTCCGACGTACCACCTAGCCGTTGTCGTGGATGACCATATGATGGACATCACGCATGTCTTAAGGGGCGAGGAATGGATCAGTTCGGTACCCAAACACGTTCTCCTGTACCAACACTTTGGCTGGGAGATGCCGAGTCACTACCATCTGCCGTTGTTGAGGAATCCCGATCAGACAAAGATGTCGAAACGGCGCAATCCGACGAGCATCAATTACTACCGTCGTTGCGGCTACCTCCCAGAAACGCTAGTGAATTACCTCGCGTTGATGGGCTGGTCGATGCCAGACCAGAGCGAAATGTTTTCGTTTGATGAAATGGTCGAAGTTTTTGATATCGATCGAATGTCCGCAGGCGCACCAGTATTTGATATCGAGAAATTGAACTGGTTAAACGGTCAATACATACGAGACATGTCAGCGACCGCGTTCATGGATCGTGTTGCCGAATGGGCGGTCAATCGAGAACGATTCCAGGAGCTGGTGCCACTGGTTCAGGAACGCACGGAACGTTTTATCGACCTATTACCCCAAGTCGACTACCTTCTCGGTGAACGGGCCGAGATTACACAAGCGAATTTTGAGCACAAGGAGTTGGGTGAAGGGGACTGTATACGGATCCTTGATCACGCCCTCAGGGCCTTTGAGCGGACGCGGAGTTGGGAACGGGACGACTTGTTTGAGGAGTTGAAGGCGTTGTCGGAAGCCATGGACCTGAAGTTTCGAGATTTTTTGTTTCCGCTGTTCGTAGCTATATCGGGTCGTGATGTTTCATTGCCTCTGTTCGACTCCTTGGCGTTTCTTGGACCGGATCTATCCCAGTCACGTATTCGAACAGCGATCGATGCTCTCGGTGGGGTATCAAAGAAAGAAAGGCGGCGCTTGGAACTGGAATTTAAGGATTTGGATCGGTGATGCGAATACGCTATTGCGCGTGGCTCGTTTTAGCGCTTTTAACCACGTTCGAAATGTTCGCGGCGATTGAAGACAACCAATCGATACCGGCTCCCACGACCTCGGCGAAGGAAACAGCGGTTGAACGTCGAGAACGTATTGACATCGAGGTTCAGGAGATTCTCAACACTACGCTCGACGATGACGACTACGGTGAAACTAGGCGCTGCATTTGGTCGAATCGCTACGACAAGATCGAATTGATTGACGAACGCCGGGTTATTTTCTATGGCGGTCGTAACCGCGCATGGTTGAACCATTGGAAACACGGAGACCAATGTGCTGGCAAGTTATACAGTCACTATCGGATTGGTGTTGAGCAGCGCTCGAGACAGGTATGTGAACATGACCGTATTTTCTTTATAGACATGAACATGGGTATGCGGCGCGTAGGACCCAAGTGCGTTCTTGGTAAGTTTGAACCCATCTCGCGAGAGCAGGCCGATTACATCAAGGACGTTGCCGGGGTTAAGTGATAGGTGGGGATTGCGTTGACACCTCAATTGGAGCGCACGTAAGATCCGCGGTCCTTCGTCGGGGCCATAGCTCAGCTGGGAGAGCGCTACAATGGCATTGTAGAGGTCGGCGGTTCGATCCCGCCTGGCTCCACCAATTTTCAGTCGAAGTGTTTCAAGTGAATCTCGCCGTCCGTAGACGCCTTTCGTTCGCTGACTGCAATCGCGTTGATGTTGACGTTGTTGATCCAGCAAAAGTTGACCGCCGATCCCCAGCGAATCTCGACGCTATATGCTCCTTCTGAAGACTCCGGGAGCATGACGAAGCCGGCCGCGGGTTCATAGGGCCCGACCGAAAGGATATTCTCCCAAGCGTCACCGTCGACACTAATGTCGATCGTACACGTCGAGGCGTCGTCTTTTGAAGCTACGAACGACACCGTGATGTAGCGAAGCCCCAAGCTTGAGATCGTCTTGCTTAGAGCGCCGCCGGACGAGTACCACGTGCCGCCGCTGCTGAAGCCTTGAGCGCCGCTCGCTACCATGTTGCCGGTCTGAAGACCCGTGCCGGGGCCAAGACCCGTCGCGGGATCATCCTCTCCGGAGGAGAACTCGTGAGACCAGACGGAAACGATGTCGTCTGCTTCGACTTCCACCAACAGTTTGAGAAGTTCCGTTTCCTGCTGGTCGTAGGGGGTACCAACTCCATCGTTATGGAGCAAATCGTGAGCCCATGGCTCTGCGTCTTCCGCTGCCTGGGTCGTCCACGAGCCCCACGAGTATTTCGTTTGGTTTCTCCCATCGACAAGTCCCCAGCTGTATGCGCCGACGTCATTCTTTCTCATGACCGGCGAGATAGCTTGGAACGTACTCCCAATCTGGCGGGCCACATACTCGGTGCACACTATGGGCCGACCGTATTCCTTCAGACCGTCGATTATGTATTGGACGCCAGCCCGGGAGGAGTAACTGTGGAAACTGATGACGTCGGATACCGCGAGCTGGTATTCATTGATCGACGTGAGCCGCTCGCCCTCGGCAGTGGGAAAGTTTCGCCAAACCCCCGCGGTGAGAGGCTGCGAGGGACCAACCTCTCGGGCCCAGCCGAAGGTTTTACGAAGCAGGGCCTCCGCACCAGCATCTTTGTCCTCTGGCGAAAGTCCATAGGCGTACACGCCAAACCCGTCGGGTTCGTTGAACAAATCCCAAATGATCACGCGTGGGTCGTCCTTAAAGCGTTCAATGACCCCTTTGACGTAGCCTTCAAGTTCGTCGTGCCGAGCGTGGTCTCCGAGAATCGCTTCTCCTGGACTCTGGACCCAGCGCGAGGCCGTGACGTGTTCACGTGGTTCTAGCTGTTCATAAGCTTGGGTGGGGTCGGTGGGCATGGCCCCATATGCAACGGTCTCGACGTTGGCTCCATAGGGATTCTCGTCCCACACTCCGTCGAAGATCACCAACATGGTCCCGATGCCGTGTTTATCGGCGATGGCCAGGAAGTTGTCGATCCGGTCGAGATACGCTTCCGACCCCTGGTTCCACACCACGTCGTGAAGGAAGACGCGTATCGTGTTCATGCCGATGCCCGCAGCCCATCCGAGCTCGCGGTCGATGGCAGCTTCGTCGTAGGTGTCCGCCTGCCACATTTCAAGGATGTTGACTGCGTAGGCGGGGATGAAGTTCACTCCCATTAGCCACCCGTGGGTATCGCGCCACTCTTTGGCCCTCTCGATCGTCCAGCGTGACAAAATGACCGGGTCGATGGGTCCGGCATCTATATACGACCCAATTTCAGTTGCGCTCGCCCGTCTTGCCGTCTCACTCACTGCGCCCTCGGTGAGGGTCTGCCCAGTAAATCCAAAGAGATACCGCAACAACAACAGTCCATCGGTGAGCGCATCGGTCGTGCCGTCGTCGTCAATGTCCAGGTACACGCTGTCGGTTTGCAAATACGATTCGATTTCACTCGCCGTTGATCGGCTCGCGTCACCCGCGATCGCACCTTCTGTCAACGTGGTCCCGGAAAAACCAAACAGGTGTCTGAGGACAAGTAAACCGTCGGTCAAGGCGTCCTTCGTGCCGTCACCGTCAATATCGAACGTGTCGATTGCGCGAACTGACGGTCCGCCCAATAAAGCAAGCGAGATAAGGACACCACAAGCAGATCGACTCATCATAGGATGGGACGCGTTTAGGACTATTGCAAAAGCTACGCGACGCTCCGTTAGGCGTCTAGGTCGACCAACACCCCCCTTTAGAGGCGAGGTGGAGCTGGCGGGGCGCGAGGTATTGCTAGCGGGTATGCCTCTCCAGAAGCTAACAACGCAATGAACCAGGGGGTAGATCGCTACTAAAGAACCTAAATAATCCATTAATAACAAAAGGTTATACCAACACTGCCGAAGCTGACCTTTCTGGAAGTGCTGTCGTGGTAGCAACGGGAGCGTCTAGCCGATGGTTCTTGTATCTTTCTGCTGACGACCGTATAGAAAAATCGGACGGTCGCCGAGTCTCATGTAACGAAGGAGTCGATCAATTATGAAACCTGTTTGTTTGGTGATCGGTGCTGGGGCGGGCATCGGGGGTACGGTGGCGCGACGCTTTGCTCGAGAGGGTTATCACGCGTGTCTTTGCCGACGTACGGATCAAGAGGGACTCGAAAGGATGGTGGCTGAGATAAAGGACGAAGGCGGAGAGGCCTCAGGATTTCTCCTTAATGCCGTTGATGATGGGACCATCGAAGAGAGGGTGGCCGCTATTGAGTCGGACATTGGTGGTATCGACGTTGCCGTGTACAACCTGGGCGCGCAGATAGGTGATCGAGCGCTGCAGGACACCAGCTACAAGGCGTTCGAAATGGGTTGGCGCATGGGGACATTCGGATTATTCCGGCTGGCGTCCGCCGTCAGTCCGCACATGGAGGCACGTGGCAACGGTTCCCTCCTGGTGACGTCAGCGACGGCGGCGATGCGGGGCAACGCAGGCCAGCATTCTCACGCGGCCGCGATGGGAGGACGCCGCATGCTATGCCAAACGCTAAACGCAGAGCTCTCTGCTAAGGGGATTCATGTTGCTCACATCATCATTGATGGGGCCGTTGACGCACCGGATACTCTCGGGAAAATGTTAGGTCCCGAGAGGTTCCAAGAGTTACGAGAAACCCGAGGCCTGGAACACGACGGGCTTATCCTTCCAGCCGAGATTGCTGACACCTACTTGCATTTAGCACAACAACACCGGTCTGCATGGACCCACGAGATCGACATGCGGGCGTTTTCGGACCGGCCCTGGTGGAATCACTGAACTTGGGTTTCGAAGTTTTATATCGTCGTAGCGAATGGGTAATAAATAAATAAAAAACAATAAGTTATGGTCCCTTTGGCCTTGCGAATAATCCGAACTGATGTCGCTGGGAACTTGTGGTATTTGGACTGGGTGTCATGTGGGACGCGAGGAATTTTGGATTTCTGTAAGATGTGTCGTGACGAAAGGGTGTGTGAGGCTCCGATCGACGCGGTTTGTTGTAACCGGGCTTTTGTCGCGCACTAGAGCATGACTTAAACGAGTTTGTCGGACGTTGTACGTTGGGCAGGGGAGAAACTGAGCAATGACGCACGAAGTAATTATTTCTGGAGGTACGCTGGTCGATGGTACGGGGGACGAAGCCAGACGGGCTGATGTTGCCATCGACAACGGTCGTATCTCTCGGGTCGGAAACCTCGAAGGCGAACAAGCAGGTCAGACGATCGACGCGACGGACAAAATTGTCACGCCGGGATTTGTTGACTTGCACACGCATTTGGATGCCCAGATCGCCTGGGATCCTGAAATGCGTCCGAGTTCTTACCACGGAGTTACCACGGCGCTGATTGGTAACTGTGGCGTTACATTTGCGCCGGTGAGCGCGGGCAAGAGTGAGTATCTCGCTAAATTAATGGAAGCCGTTGAAGACATCGCAGCCGATGCGATCATCGATGGTTTGCCCTGGAACTGGGAAAGTTTTGGGGAGTATTTGGATACCGTCCAGTCGTTACGGCCAACACTCAACGTCGTGGCGCTGGCAGGTCACTCCGCTATCCGTTTTGAGGCCATGGGTGATAAAGCGTGCGACAAAGACGTACAAGCAGACGAACAAGAATTAGCCCGTATCGTGCAGCTAGTGGAAGAATCGGTGGCCGAAGGTGCCGTTGGCTTTTCGACATCACGGTTCTTGGGGCACCGAGTTCCTGATGGACGTTTAACCCCCGGGACCTGGGCTGACCCCATTGAAACAGAGGCCATTCAGCAAGCGGTTGTTGATGCCGGAGGACGTGGTGGTTTATTCCAAGTGGCACCGGACATGCAGACGCGTTACGAGGTCGAAAAAGCGATGTTTGAGCGCGGTGCCGAAATCGGCTGCCAAGTATTGTTTTCGGGTGGTACAGGCGGCGATGGCGATGGCGGGGTTTCTCGATGGCAAGAATTTTTCCAGCGTAACAACGAGGCGGGGAACCGAATTGCTGGGATCTGCCATACGCGTCCGAGTGGTTCGTTTTTCGGGCTAGCACAGCAGTCGTCTCTTCGCACACCTGCGTGGATTGAACTGATGAAACTGCCGACCATCTCGGATCGAGTCGATGCCATGCGTGACCCTTCGACACGAGAAAAGCTGATTTCTGAGGCGAAGGAAGCGGGTGGATTCGGCCCTACCGCGCGAATCCTCCATCCCATGGGTCTGGGCGAATACCCCGATTACGATCTCGATCGCAAAGGGAGTTTGCAGCAACTGGCAGATGCCAGTGGTAAGGACCCCGTCGATATCTATGTCGAGCGTTTGCTCGAATCCGAGGGGCGAGAACTCTGGAATTTATGGGCTTTTGGCGGCGCATTGGAGAATCAGTGGAAATACATGCAGCTGCCCTATGTGATCCCGATGCTGGGCGATGCGGGCGCACACGTAGGCCAGTTTACTGACGCGGATTCACCGACGTTTTTGTTGAGCGAGCTGACACGGGATCGAGGTGTGTACAGTCTGCCCGAAGCGGTGCATCGCATTTCAGGAAAGTCGGCCGAGGTGCTTGGTTTGAAGGAGCGGGGGTGCATCCGAGAGGGCTGGCACGCTGACGTTAATGTCATCGACTACGAAGCGCTTGGGTCGTGCCACCCGGAATACGTCAACGACTTCCCCCACAATGGCGGCCGATTGGTCGTCAAAAGTCGAGGCTACGACGCGACATTGGTTGCGGGTCAAGTGGTGATTCAAGGCGGCGAATACACGGGACATCGCCCCGGGGAAGTGATTCGCGAGTTCCAACGGGGATAATGGGCCTGTCGGTGCCAGGATTCGATAGGGCGTGTTCGTGGAAATCTCGGACCGTCCTATCCATGGCATGCGTTCGCTAGCACCAGCTTCCGATGAACAGAGCGGGTTTACGTAACGTCCCCGAGTCCACGGAGCCGATGATACGATCGGAATCTGGTTTCAGCGATGACTTCAAGATCTCCTGGTACCTGTCTCTTATACACATCTCCGAGCCCACGA
>CAXDSX010000076.1:0-10504 GCA_963992075.1 uncultured Pseudomonadales bacterium
TTTTTTCAAGCAGAAGACGGCATACGAGAGCAGCCTCGGTCTCGTGGGCTCGGAGATGTGTATAAGAGACAGTCCTTGATCCATCCTCCGATTTCCTGACGAAAAGCCATGATTTCTCCCTCGCTTCCTCGAGAGATTAGCGCAGGTTTTCGGCGAAACCTAGCGTCAGCAACTTGTCGTTATTGGTCGTCTTGGAAACCGTTTTCGACCTGTCGTACGGCTTGGAAGATAGCCCGACCTTTGTTCATGCTTTCTTTCCATTCAAGTCTCGGCACGGAATCGGCAACGATGCCACTGCCTGCTTCAATATAGAGTACGTCGTCTTTGATGACGGCAGTTCGAATGGCAATGGCAGTATCCATGTTGCCGTTCCACGCAAGATAGCCAACCGCCCCGCCGTAAATACCTCGCTTGACAGGCTCTAATTCGTCGATGATTTCCATGGCCCGGATTTTGGGTGCGCCAGAAAGTGTGCCGACTGGCAAGGTTGCTCGGAGGACGTCCATCGCCGTTTTATTGGGGGCCAACATTGCTTCCACTTGCGAGGAGATGTGCATCACGTGTGAATAACGCTCAACGGCAAACTGCTCCGTGACTTTGACGGTTCCGATCTCGGCCACGCGGCCGACATCGTTGCGTCCAAGGTCGAGCAACATCAGGTGTTCGGCGATTTCTTTTGGATCTGCTAGCAATTCTCGTTCGAGCGCTAGATCCTCTTCGTCCGAGTGACCTCGTCGGCGAGTTCCGGCTAATGGCCGATTGACGATTTTGCCGTCGTCGACTCGGGCGAGGATTTCCGGGGACGAGCTAACAATATAGAAGTCGTCCAAGTCCATGTAGTACATGTAAGGAGAAGGATTTAGGCTGCGTAACGCGCGGTATAAATCGAGCGGCGCTGATTTGAACGCCACCGACATACGTTGTGCAAGGACGACCTGCATGACGTCGCCAGCACGCGTGTACTCGCGAATACGCTCGACCGCCGTCATGAAATTGTCCCGGCCAAAATCTGATGCGAAGTCCGTCTCTTCGGTCGGTGCATCGACGTCGACTTGAGGTATGGCCGGTGTAGGAGAATCCAACTTTGTTGCCAACCTATGCAGATCTTCAACCGCTCGTTCGTACGCGTTGGGCTCCGTTGGATCAGCCAAACTGATTAACTGCAAGCGGCTGGAAACGTTGTCATAGACGGCAAGATCGTTCGAAACCATCAGGAGAATGTCGGGAGTACCAAGTGGATCCGGGGGCGTAGACGCCTGCAACCGGCGTTCCACGTATCGGACGGTGTCGTAGCCAAAGTAGCCGACCAAACCTCCGTAGAAGCGTGGCAGCCCGGACACCAAGGGTACTCGGAATCCGGCTTGGTATGTCTCGATGAACGAGAGTGGATCGTCGGACTCGACGCACTCGGTGAGTTCGCCGTCCGTTGTTAACGTCAGTTGGTTTCCAGATACACGGATGACGGTGCTTGATGGCAATCCTACGATCGAATAGCGGCCCCATTTTTCTCCCCCTTGGGCAGCGGATTCGAGTAGGTAACTGAACGGACCATTCGCGAGTTTCAGGTAAACAGAAAGAGGAGTTTCAAGATCCGCGATGACGTCGTGTACGACCGGGATGCGGTTGTACCCTTCATCGGCATACGCGCTGAATTCCCGGGCGTTCACGAGAAACGTTCTTCTCTTAAGAGATCCATGAGTGAATCGATGATCGAATCCGCGCCAAGATCCTCAACATTTGCACCGTGGTTATATCCATCCCTTACGCAGACGACGTCGCAACCAGCCGCACGAGCGCACCCGATGTCTGTTGAGGAATCGCCGACAAAGAGTGTCTCGGATGGAACGGCATCGAGTTCGTTACAAGCGTAAAGAGCCGGTTCGGCCCCTGGTTTGCGAACCTGCAACGAATCACCGCCAACGACGACGTCGAAATATTGTTCCAAGTCCATTTGGTCAAGCAATATTCGCGTGAGATGAATAGCTTTGTTGGTCACCACGCCAAGTTTGGAGCCGCCGGCTCGAAGCGTCTTGAGTGTTTTTACTGCATGGGGATAAGGGAGACTTTTATCCGCAATATGAGTTGCGTAGTGATCCAGGAATAACTGATGGATGCATGCGAGTGGTTCGTCTTTGGTATTACTACGGCGAACGTGCTTCAGTGCTTGTTCGATCATCACCATGGCACCATGTCCCACCCACTGTCTCGTTTCTGCTTCGTCGACTCCCGGATGCCCAGTTGTTTGGAGTGCGTAATTAAGGGCCGTATTTAAATCGGGGGCCGTGTCCACCAGAGTTCCGTCCAGATCAAAAAGATAAGCCTGATACACAGAGGGTAGTCGTTTAGGCGTTAAGAGCGCTGCGCATAGCAGAAATTGTTTCGCCGTAATTCGGGCTACCGAAGATGGCCGATCCAGCGACGAACATATTGGCGCCCGCTTCTTTCGCTGCCCGAATGTTGTCCACTTTGATTCCGCCGTCGATTTCAAGACGGACCTCGCGACCGTAGTCGTTTAACCGGGAGCGGATGGCGCGGACTTTCTCAAGGCTTGACGGGATGAATGTTTGACCCCCGAAACCCGGGTTGACCGACATGACCAGAACAAGATCAATCTTGTCCAACAGGGCGTCCAAGACGCCGACCGAGGTTCCGGGGTTTAAAACGAGTCCCGCCTTGACTCCGGCGTCACGAATAAGACTCAGCGAAGCGTGGGGATGTTCGGTGGCTTCGGGGTGAATTGATATATATGTTGCCCCCGCCTCGGCAAACTCCTGAATCAGTCGATCGACGGGTTTCACCATGAGATGGACGTCGATTGGACGGTCGATACCGTAGTCACGAAGTGCTCTGAGGACAAAGGGTCCGATGGTGAGATTGGGGACGTAGTGATTGTCCATCACGTCGAAATGAATGACGTCCGCTCCCGCTTGAACAACAGCATCTACTTCTTCCCCTAGGCGGGCAAAGTTTGCTGAGAGTATTGAAGGCGCGATTAGGTCTTCCATGGAGCGGATTCTACAGTACGGGCCTTCAATCCGGTTGGCTGGAGTTGGCGTCTCTTCTCAAAGATACAGACGTCGGACGGCTTTTAGTTGATCGTGGGAGCCGATGTCGAACCAAGTGCCTTCGTAAATTTCTCCCGTTATTTCGTTGTGGCTCAATCGTTTGAAATAGAGATCTTGGGTAATCGAAAAGATATTGTCCGGTGCGTGGCTGAGTATTTCTTCAGTTAGGACACCGATACCGCAAAAAACTAGATCATTCTTTTCACTGCGACGCACCAAGTTGTCCTCGAGACAGAAGTCGCCCGATTCACGATGGTTAGGTTTCGGGGTCAATACGAGGTGCGTAGTTACGGGGGGACTTTGGACCAGTTGTTTAAAAGGGTAATTCGTCCAGATGTCACCGTTGAGCACCATGAAAGGCCCCGGCAATAAAAACGGAAGCGCGTTCACGATTGCACCACCAGTTCCCAAGAGCTCTTCTTCGTGACAGTACGTAATGTGGACGCCGAGATCGGCTCCGCGACCCAATTTGTTTTCGATCTGTGCTCCTAGGTGGTGGAGGTTGATGACGATTTCACTGATTCCAGCATGCCGTAACCATCGTATCTGATGGACGATAAGCGGTTCGCTCGCAATTGGAATCATGGGTTTGGGCATGGTTTCAGTTAAGGGTCGTAACCGCTTGCCGTGTCCCGCGGCTAAGATCATTGCTTTCATCGAAGTCGTTCAACCGCATCTCGGACAGGCGGGAGGGCAGTGCTGGTTAGCCACTCGGCGCAAGCCACCAACTCCTGATGTTTCGTCATTAGTTCGCACGTCCGAGCCATAACGGGCACGATGTTTTCGAGGTGACTTCCTCGATCTTGCTGTAACTTGAGACGAGTAAAGATGCCTATCGCTTTTAGTTGCCGTTGTACCGCAGTGATTTCTATGGCCCGTGTAAAGCGCTCATCGTCATCGGCCGAGTAAACCCCCGCTTCGCGCGCTATTTGAAGATATTGCGTTATCGCCGTGCCAACGGTCTCGTCAGAAAACTGGTAGTAACAGTCATAGAGTATGGAGGCCAAGTCGTAGGAAATTGGACCTACAAGCGCATCTTGAAAGTCGACAGCGGCGATCGAACCATCTGTCTTGATCAGCAGGTTGCGGCAATGAAAGTCGCGGTGAATCGTGACTTGCGGCTGAGAACTACAGGTGTACACGAGGAAATCGATAACGTCGTCGAAAGGGGAGGTAGCTACACCAATAAGTTCTTGAAGTACCCACTTCCGAAATATCGCGAGCTCTGCAGCAAACCTGTCAGGGGTGTAAGTCGGAATAATCGAATCTGAGACACCTTGAATTCTGACCAACATGGAAATTGCAAGACTAAGGACTTCATCGTCCTGCCCAAGCCCATAGGCTTGTTCGAGCAACCTGTTACCGAAGTCTTCGACTAAAAGGAACCCTTGCTCGAGATCACTTGCTAGGACTTCCGGAACGCATACCCCGGCGCGTCGAAAACAACTGGATAAAGCAATGAATTGGTGGTTATTTTCGGTACCGGGCGGGGCGTCCATCACTACCACCGAACGATCTCCAAAGGTTGTGCGATAAAACCGACGCGCACTGGCCTCAACCGGTAGTGGCTCCAACGTGTTTTGGGTGCCAGTAATACTACTGACCCACTGAGCGAGGGCTTTAACGCGGGTGTTTTTCACTTTGAGCTGATGTCACAGACGTTCGCCCGTCCTGTTCCGGCGACTGCAAATTGAATATAGTCGCCGCGCGTTGGAATGCAAAGCGAAGTGCACCGGTCGCACAGGTAAACTAGCAATACCGCGTGGATGTTCTAGAAACTAAACCGAAGCGTCGCTGGAGCTAGAGGCCACATCAATTTGCGTCGGAAGATAGGCTTTCTTGTCATCTATTGGTTTATGGGCCTTTCCATCGGGATTAGCGCGGATGGTCTGCCGTCTTCATTGTGGGTTCACCAGGATGACCTTGTTCTGGAAGGGACCAATATACCGGCCCATTGTGAAGGAGCATATCGCGAACCAAAACTGTCCCTGGCAACCGACGGTCGTTTGATCGATGGCCACATTCAGGCCCGCGCGGACAGCGTGGTTTATCGAGAACAAGGCGACAGCGTACTCACGGGAAACGTTCGTCTAGCGGAACGCGAGCGCCGCGTACACACGGAATTGGCGATTTTAGGTGGTCAAGCCGACCGGGTTTCGATTCCCGATGGTGCGACTTTCTTCGAACCAGGAATCGTGATCGAGGCGGTTCGAGGGGAAATGAATTTGACTGACGATCGGGCGGTCATGGAAGGTACGGAATTCGTACTCTTCGAACCGGAAATCCGAGGCCACGCCGATCGCATCGAACGAATTGGCAATAAGCTTGTATTCGAGGGGGCGTCCTTGACCCGATGTCAGCCGGACCGGGAAGTGTGGGTATTCCGGGCCAAAAGTCTAGAAATGAATAAAGACGCGGTCTTTGCGACCGCTCACAAAGCAAAAGTCGAAGTATTCGGCATTCCGGTGGTCGCCGTACCCCGGTTTCGGTTTCCCTCACGAGAAGCTCGTGTCTCGGGGTTTTTGTTCCCGACAATTGGGTACGGATCAGACGACGGCGTTGATATCGGGGCTCCTTATTACGCCAATCTCGCACCTAATTACGACGCAACGTTGACGCCACGAATAATGACTGAAAGGGGTGTGGAGGCCGCTGTAGAGCTGCGTCACAAAAGTCGTTGGACGGAATCACGTATCAACGCGTCGATATTGCCTAGCGATAATCAATACAACGGCCGCTGGACTCGCGAAGATTTTTTTCGGAATGGCATTACCCAGACATTTGATTCTGCCGACCGTTGGATGCTTGGCGTTAATCACGAAGGGAGATTAGGACGACTACGAACCCACATTGACTATGCCGCCGTTAGTGACATGGATTACTTCAGCGATCTAGGTACTGATATAGAATTCACGAGTCGTTACGCGCTTGAACGCCGCGCCGAACTTGGTTACCTGGGCAATAATCTAACCGCGTGGTTGCGATTGCACCGATTCCAATTGCTCGAGACTCGCGCACAGCCCTACGAACGAAAACCGGAATTCGAGGTTTCCTACTCAAGACGGCTAGGACCGCTAGGGCTTTCGCTAGACGCTACTTGGGCACGTTTTGATTTGGATCACCGAACAGACCAACTGGACGCTAGGATTCGAGGCGACCGTTTCCACCTCGAACCTGAAATTCGATTCCCGATGACGCGTGCATGGGGGTTCTTGAACTTTACCGGGCGTATGCGGCATACGCGGTACGATCTTCGCGGCGTGCGGCCAGAGAGTGAAACTCGGAAAGACCGAACGCTAGGAATGGCAACGGCAGACGCCGGTTTAATGTTTGACCGACGCACGCGATTTCGCGGAAACGATGTTATGCAAACAATCGAGCCGCGGTTATTTTATTTATACCAAGAATATGAGAATCAGGACGATCTCCCCCGATTTGACAGTGGGCCGCTCGCATTTCGTTACACGCAGCTATTTCGTAGCAACCGATATGCCGGTTTGGATCGGATCGTCGACGCGAATCAACTCGCTGTAGGAATCACCTCGCGAGTGATGGGAAATCGTGACGGTCGCGAATACGCTCGTTTTAATATTGGTTCCATCGTCCACTTTTCGGATCGACGGACGACCTTATGGGGCGAACCTTCTACCTATGAATCCGCGGCAACATCGGAAATTGTTGGATCATCTCGAATACAGATTAGTTCGAGAGCAAGCGCTAGCGCTCACGCCGTCTGGGACCCGAGCGAAGACGCGGTGGGGGAAGCAGGGTTCTCTTTTGATTTTCACCGTAATAGCAGACAGGTCTACCACCTCAGTTATCGGCGATACGTACCTCAAGACATAGAACAGACGGATCTGGGCGTATATTGGAGATTGAGTCGGCATTGGTCTGTATTCGGACGTTGGAACCGCGACTGGCGGTACGGGCGCAACGTGGATTCCTTTGCTGGACTGGAGTACGCCAATTGCTGCGTACAAATACGCGCGATGTGGCGCAACTACGTTGTTGTGCGCGACAATCGGCCGTTCGATAACGCGCAGCTTGAACAAGGCGTGCTCTTACAAATGGTGTTTAAGGGATTGGCCGGATTCGGTGGTCGCTTGGAGTCATTACTTTCGAATGGCATTCGCGGGTATGGGAAAGAAAATGGTGAAGACGATGGCATGTTCTTTTAGGTCGGCCTTTGCAAAGGTTCTCGCCAGCATTCTGATTCTGGTTGTTGCAAACGTCCACGCGGTTCTTGAGGAAGTGGACGCCATCGCCGCCATCGTCGACGACGACGTCGTTCTTGTCTCAGAATTGCTCAACAGGTACGAACTTTTCGTTGCGCAGGCGAAACAGGCCGGGGCTACGGAAATACCTCCACGGGAAACGGTACTCAATCAATTGATGGAGCGGCTGATCGTCGAGAGTTTGCAGATTCAAGAGGCTGAACGCCGCGGCATGATCATTGACGACGAAACGCTCACTGAAGCAGTGACGACGTTTGCCGGGCAGAATGGAATGGATTTGGATGGCTTTCAGCAGTCCCTCGCAGATGAAGGCGTTTCTTATCGCAGTTTCCGAGAGGATATTCGCAGAGAAATGCTCCTGAGTCGTGTCCAACGCGATATGGTGAATCGACAGATTTACATTACACAGCAGGACGTTGCAGATCTAAGAGGGTCTCCATTTTTCAAAGAGTGGGTTTCAGATCAATACCGCGTCGGCCATATTCTGTTGCGAATTGAGGATCCGCTTTCCAACGTGGCCGTTCGTGCAGCGAACGATATGGCGGTCGATATATTAGGCAAACTCCGAAGGGGGGAAGAATTCAGCAAACTGGCGATCGCCCATTCCGCTGGATCAACAGCCCTCGAAGGAGGTGATTTAGGCTGGCGTCGAGCCGCAGAGTTACCGTCGTTATTTAGTGAAACGGTGATCGAGCTTGAAATCGGTGAGACGCCAGATCCAATCACCAACTCGCTTGGAATTCACATTATTCAGCTGCTCGATAAACGCGGCGCATCGATGCAAAAAGAGCTGCGCACAGAAGTTCGTCATATTCTCGTCCAACCGTCAGAGATCAAGTCTGAGCAATTGGCTCGGAGTGAAATTGATCGTGTCCGAGAGCGGTTAGTTGCGGGTGAAGATTTTGCCGAATTAGCACGCGAGGTTTCGGATGACGCGGGGACGGCATTGGCCGGCGGTGATCTTGGTTGGAGAGATAGCGGAGACTTTGTCGGCGAATTTCGAGCTGTCATGGATGTGATCCCAGAGAACGAGTTTTCGGAAGTCTTTCGAAGTCAGTTCGGTTGGCACATCCTTGAGGTGCTTGGACGTCGCGAAGAAGATATGAGTGAAGAATCCCTGGATGATATGGCCCTGCAAATTCTCCATAACCGTCGTTACGACGAAAAGCTCGAGGAATGGTTGAAACAGATTCGCGACGAGGCGTATGTCCAGATACGCCTGAACGAAGATTAAAGACGAACTAAACCGCAAATCTATGTCGGTACGGAAGCGATTTGGTCAACATTTTCTCGTTGACGAAAGGGTCATAGATCGTATCCATGCATTGCTCGCTATCCACCGGCACGATCGAATTCTAGAGGTAGGACCTGGGCGAGGCGCGTTAACGGCGGGTCTTCTTGAATCAGCAGATAAAGTTGTAGCTATTGAAATCGATCGTGAGCTGGCCGGTATGCTAAAGACGCGTTTTGCGGAACTTGACGTCATCGAATCAGACGTTTTGGACGTAGGGGTTGATCAGTTCTCCGGTATGCGGGTTGTGGGCAATTTGCCTTACAACATAAGCTCGCCCTTGCTCGCTCGATTACTTGCGGACGCTTCTTCGATTCGGGATATGCACTTTATGTTGCAACGAGAGGTTGCTCAGCGGTTAACGTCGGATCCAGGGAGTAGGGCATGGGGGCGGCTTTCGGTTATCGCTCAGTACCATTGCGACGTCAACTACCTATTCGATGTGAACGCCCAAGCCTTCGAACCGGCGCCATCAGTTGAATCAGCGTTCGTACGACTTGAACCTCGTCAACGCGAACTGAATCCTGTCAGTATGGAACGATTTAATGCGGTCGTACGGCAAGCGTTCGGACAACGCCGCAAGCGAGTGAGTAACGCGCTAAAGGAGCTTGATGTCGCTTGGCATCAGATCGGTATCGATCCCTCCTTGCGTGCCGAACAAATTGATGTGGATGGCTTCGTAAGAATCGCGAATAGCTGCCCTGGCAATGCCGCTGAATTCACCGGAGAAAAAATGTGAGTGACATCGCTGTATTGGTCGAAACGCGTTTCATCGATGCGGAATCCGACCCACTAGCAAACCGCTATCTTTTTGCCTACACCATCACCATCACGAACCATGGCACTACCCCGTCACAATTGCTCAACCGCTATTGGTTGATAACCAATGGCGATGGTAAAAAAGAGGAAGTTGAGGGCCCGGGTGTCGTGGGCGAACAACCGAGGCTGAACCCGGGAGAGGCGTTTCGCTATACTAGCGGAGCGGTTCTTGAGACCGCCGTCGGCACAATGGAAGGTCATTACGAATTTCGAGGTGACGATGGCGATTTATTCAAGATCGCTATCCCGCCTTTCAGCTTGGCGGTTCCCAACGCGGTTCATTAAGGTTGTGGCAACTTATGCGATCGGGGATGTACAGGGTTGCTACGAACCGCTTCGGCACCTATTGGAGAAGATTAACTTTGACGATGATCTTGACCGATTGTGGTTCGTTGGGGATCTCGTAAACCGGGGCCCCCAATCGCTCGAAACGCTTCGATTTGTCCGGGATCTTGGAAGACGTGCAAATACAGTTCTTGGTAACCACGACTTACATCTATTGGCCATTTTCTACGGAGGTCACTGCGCCACAGAGCGCGACACGTTGAATGACGTTCTGCAAGCGCCCGATTGCGAACAGCTGGCAAGTTGGCTGCGAACCTTGCCGTTAATGTATGAAGACGAAAGACAAGTAATGGCGCACGCCGGGATCCCACATATTTGGAATCTGGAATTCGCTCGCTTAGCCGCTCGAGAAGTGGAGACGGTTATACGAGGTTCGGCCCACGTAGAATACTTTGAGAACATGTATGGCGATTTGCCGGAGGGTTGGAAAGACTCGCTGGTCGGGATGGACCGTCACCGGACCATCACCAATTACTTTACGCGGATGCGTCTGATTTCACGGGATGGAACGTTAGAATTTTCGCATAAGGGCAAGTTGGTTAATGTGCCGAAGGGTTATTCGCCGTGGTTTGGTTTTCAGCCGCTTGTGAATAAACCCATTGTTTTTGGACATTGGGCAGCAATCGACGGGGCGACAGGTCTCGATCAAATCTCGGCGATCGACACGGGTTGCGTGTGGGGCTGTCTCTTATACACATCTGACGCTGCCGACGAATAGAGAGGTGTAGATCTCGGTGGTCGCCGTATCA
>CAXDSX010000077.1:0-10486 GCA_963992075.1 uncultured Pseudomonadales bacterium
AAGCAGAACACGGCATACGAGATCAGCCTCGGTCTCGTGGGCTCGGAGATGTGTATAAGAGACAGAGCTGAAACACCCGGGTTTCTTTCAAGGAGCGAATCGATGCAGTGTGCGAGCATGTCATCGGAACGCGTTAGGTTGAAACTGCCGCGAAAGGACTTGGCAAGTCCGGTGCGGACACTGTCTACCACTACGACGTCAGTCATTTTTATATTTCCCCCATAGGTCCAATTTACGTCGGCTTGAATTATTCAAACCGAAAACCGATTGAGTGTAGCATGCCGTTACTGCCTTCGCGCTCTAGCGGGTGAAAAAGCCTGTTACCCGCTATTTAAAAGGTCTGTGGCCGATCGTTACATAGAATCTTGTCTCATTTTCACGGTATGATTCCACCCAAAAGGGTTAGGGCATCACATGGCAACCGGCGTTCTCGCGGACAACATTTGTTTTGGAGAGGGGCCGCGCTGGCACGACGGCTGCTTGTACTTTTCCGACATGCACGACCACCAAGTAAAAACCGTGCAGAAGAACGGGGAAGTCAGCAGCGTGGTCGAAGTTGAAAACCGACCATCGGGACTTGGCTGGTTACCTGACGGCGACTTATTGATCGTTTCGATGCTTGATCGTCGAATCCTTAGGTTTGACGGATCCGTCTTGTCTGAACATGCAGATCTAACTGAATTCGCACCTTTCGAATGCAACGATATGGTCGTTGACGCCCAAGGGCGAGCATACGTGGGTCACTTCGGTTTCGACCTTAACGGTGGAGCAAGTTTCGAACACGCATCCCTAATCGCCGTCGAACATGATGGAAAGTCACGTATCGTCGCGGACCATTTGTCCTTTCCAAACGGGACCGTCATCACCCCCGATGGCAAGACTCTTGTGGTTGCTGAAACGTTCGGACGACGCCTCACTGCCTTTGATATCGCCGTCAGTGGAGACCTTGAGAATCGCCGCCCATGGGCACAGCTACCAGAGGGCACCGCGCCAGACGGCATCTGCCTGGACGCCGAAGGCTCTATCTGGGTTGCCTCGCCCCCCACAAACGAGTGCCTGCGGCTTGCTGAGGGCGGCGAGGTTCTTGAACGTGTAAAGGTCGGTCAAAGCGCTTACGCGTGCATGATCGGCGGAAAGGAGATGCCGTTACTGTTTGTTCTGACCTCGCCATCGTCCTCACCTGAAGAATGCCGTTCGCTTCGCGGAGCGCAGATTGAAACACTACAGATTCTTGTACCTGGAGCGGGTTACCCCTAACGTACACCAATATTGGCCACCAGCGACTCGCGCACGTAAACTCTGGCGGTTTGATTTCAGGACCATTCATGAAACTCGTTAAAAAGACGGACGAATACAGTGTTTACCTGAAACGTTCTGGACGTTACGGCGTCAAGAATACCGATGGCAAATGGATCAATGGCGTCGCTAAAATTCGGATTCTTTTAGACGAAGACCTTGTAAAAACAACCCTACCGCCGGAACCAGAAGCCGTTCCCGACGAACCGGTCGACGATACTGAGGTCGCCATGCCACCCGACCAAGAGGATATCGAAGACGATAGCCCCAAGAACAACGACGCGGATGCTGACGATTCCGAACCGGACGAGCCGGCGACAGACGAACCCGCCAAGCAAGACGAAGAATCGTCTAGCGAGGCCGAAGAAGAAGACGCTGAGACCGAGGAAACCACTAACCCCAGCGACGTGGAAGATACTGAAACATCCAGTGTTTCCGATACATCGGATGACACCGCCGATACCAACACCACCGATGAAGAAGAACCCGAAGCGGTTGAGGATCCAGAGGCTAAAGAACCTTAAACCTTCGACAGCGACTTTGGTGTCAGCGGCCGTTTTTCTCGGAGGCTGCGAACCGGCCGACGAGTATCTCGAGTTGTCGACGGCGCGATCCGGCTACGTAGGCTCCCAGGCCTGCGGCGTTTGTCACACGACTCAGTACCAGTCGTGGGTTTCATCGCAGCACGCGAAGTCCATGCAACCGGCCACATCCGAAAGCGTTTTGGGTAACTTCGAGGATGCCGTTTTCTTACATGACGGTATTGAAACGCTGTTCACGAAGATTGATGGCCGACATGTCGTACGAACAAAAGCGCCTGAAGGCCCGTCCACGGACTTCGCGGTCGCTTACACGTTCGGCATCGACCCTTTGCAACAGTACCTCCTCGAACTTGATGACGGCCGTTATCAAGCATTCGATATCGCATGGGATACTCGACGGCACAAATGGTTCCACCTGTCACCGACTTCGACACTTCAAGCCACAACCGTTGAAGTTGAAACCGAGCGCGAGGGGGTGCATTGGACCAGCCGTGGCCTCAACTGGAATAGACAGTGTGCCGATTGTCATTCCACCAACGTGCAAGTCGGTTGGTCAGAAGGACGCTATACAACACAATTCGACGCGTACAACGTAGCCTGCGAGGCTTGTCATGGCAGCGGGCTGAATCATACGAAGGACACCTCTAGACCTTATCAGGACGTCGCCTGTGCACCGTGCCATAGCAGACGTAGCCAAATCGCGGAGGGGTTTCAACCATCGAATCACCTGCTCGATTATTACGTGCCCACTTCAACAATCGCACCTTTGTATTTCAACGATGGACAGATCCGAGACGAAGTTTATGTTTACGGCTCATTCCTTCAAAGCCGCATGCATAGGGCCGGCGTTACGTGTTCGGACTGCCACGAACCACACTCGGCACAGTTAAGGTTTAGTGGCAACGAATTGTGCCTTCGCTGCCACAATGAAAACCCGCCAAGTGCTTTTCAGGATGCGGCCGGGCGATTCGATACCCCCGCTCACCATATGCATACCGTAAAGCCCATTCAATGTATCGACTGTCACATGCCAAAACGCACATACATGCAAATCGACGATCGGCATGACCACAGTCTACGTGTGCCCCGACCCGACCTCAGCATCAAATACGGTACGCCAAATCCCTGTGCTAGTTGCCATAACAAGACTGACCAGTGGGCAATGCAACAAATCGTTCGCCACCATGGTAAGCATCGTCGATCACACTTTTCCGAAACACTTCTCGCCGGAAGCCGAAGGCAATTTGACGCGGAATATGCTCTCGCCGAGGTGGCCAAGGATCTAGGACAACCTTCGATGGCGAGGGGGAGTGCCTTACTACTACTCGGCGGTTACGAATTAGGCTACTCCGCGCGGGCTGTCACCAATGGTCTCGCGGATCCCGAGCCCTTGGTCCGCTGGCACGCGTTGCAAAGCATCAATCGCGTGGACCAAACCCAACGTCATGGCAATCTCAAACGACTACTTGAAGACCCCATCAAGGCCATTCGAACCGATGCGGCGCGAATTGCCGTTGGATATCTCGGCGAATTCACCGAACCCTCGGAACGCGCCCTCCTGCTGTCCGTTCTCGAAGAATATAGAGCCATTCAGATGCAGCAAAGCGACTTACCCGAAGCCCATACCAATTTAGCGACCATCTCGGTGGCCTTCGGTCAATTCGACGTCGCAGAAACACAACTGAAAAACGCCCTAGCAATCGAGCCAGAGTGGATTCCGGGCCTGGTGAATCTTGCCGATCTTTATCGACGGGTTGGGCGGGATTCCGAGAGCGGCAACATTCTCAAAGAAGCGATTTCGATCAAGCCCCCGGTATCAGAAGCCGCAATCGCATATGGTCTGTGGTTAGTTCGCAACGGCAATCCCAGCGATGCACTAATTCAATTTCAACGCAGCTACGAACTCGAACCCCACGGCCTTCGTAATGGCTACCTCTACGCCCTAGCCTTAAACTCGAACAGTCGACGGGAAGAGGCGATCGAAGTTGCCGAATTGGCTGCCGATCGCTTTGGTGATCATCGAATCCTGCTCGAGTTACTCGCCACCATGCACCGCGACGCGGGGTCGTTCGACGAGGCGCTCGTTTACGCGACTCGGCTCGAAGAACGCTTTGGCGACAGTGCCTATCGCGCTCTTCGTGTACAGATGCTGCGGGCAGTTCGGACCCGAGACGGGGAGCTCTAAACCAAATGCGCCACATCGACACCCACTCCATTGGATCAAGCAAAGCGCTCAAATTGGGGCGATGGACAGGACTGGTAGAATGGCCCCATGCCTAAAGGTGGTCCCACTTCTCACATCTACTTCTCACAACGCCTGCGCCTTCACTACGTGGACTGGGGCAACCAAGATGCACCGACCTTGTTGATGGTCCATGGCGGTCGCGATCACTGTCGAAACTGGGATTGGGTTGCTGATGAGCTACGACACGACTACCACATCATCGCACCAGACCTTCGAGGGCACGGTGATTCACAGTGGATGCTTGGTGGTAGCTACACGATTATCGATTACGTTTACGACATTGCGCAGTTACTTCACCAAACCAGTGCAGTCCCAGCCACGGTGATAGGGCACTCGTTGGGTGGTTCAATCTCGCTCCTCTATTCCGGCATCTATCCAGAAAACGTCACGAAATTGATTTCAATCGAAGGAATGGGGCCGCCACCCGGAATGCTCGAAAAGTATGGGGAAACGGCTCCTCACGCCCGACTCGAAGCATGGGTCGGAAATCTCCGTCAGCTTTCAAGCCGTATGCCGAAGCGATATGCCAGCCTGGAAGAAGCCTTCCAGCGGATGCAAACCGAAAACCCGCATTTGAGTGAGGACCAGGCCAGACATCTCACCGTGCATGGCAGCAACCAGAATGAGGACGGTAGCTACAGCTGGAAATTCGATAACTACGTCAGGGCCTTTGCCCCAATCGGCTTGTCCCCCGAAGAAACCTGGAAAATTTACGCACGCATCAAATCTCCGACACTGTTGATCCACGGAGCTGAATCTTGGGCTTCCAATCCGCAAGACGACGGTCGCGCCAAGGTTTTCGACAACTCGATGGTTGCTGGGATTGAAGGCGCTGGACATTGGGTTCACCACGATCAGCTCGAACAATTTCTTGAGGTTGTTAAGGAGTTTCTCGATTCGTGAAACGTGACCAACGTACCATCACGGTCATCGACATTCACGACGCGCCACAACGGGGCGTGTTCTACGTCACTGGCGGCGGATCACTCTTTGTTTCGGACCTGCTAACTGTCCCCGGAGCTTCAAATACGGTTCTGGAGGCCCAGGTGCCCTACGCATTCGAAGCACTTGATGAAATGGTCGGTGGCGGGAATATTCAGGCGTGCAGCGACGCAACCGCCCGAAGAATGGCGGTTCGAGCATATCGTCGCGCATTAACCTTATTGTCCGCATCGGGAAACGACGATGTCGAAACTTTCGGGTTCGCAATCACCGCAAGTTTAGCCAGCCTCACGAATAAACGAGGAAAGCATCGGGCACATATCGCCATGCAAACAGGAACAACCACGCGAACATGGTTTTTCGAATTGCATAAAGGTGCTCGAACGAGGGACTCCGAAGAACGTGTAGTGGCAGATACCGCAGTCAACGTCCTCGCTCATTCTCTCGGGCTACGGAGTAACGCGCTCGAAGTATCGACGCAAGACACCATCGAAACGGCTTCGGCAGATATCGCCGCCTTGTTCGACGGCTCGCGTGGTGTTTTGGGAACCCCAGGAACCGCATTTCTGCCGGGGTCCTTTAACCCACTGCATGATGGTCACACGCAAATGCGAGCCGATGCGAGCCGCCGTATTGGACAACCGGTCCAGTTCGAACTGTGTGTTCGTAACGTCGACAAAGCGCCCCTCGATTTCATCGAGTTGGCTCGTCGCCGCATGCAATTCAACGAGTCCGAATGTGTTCTAACTAACACACCTACTTTCGTTGAAAAAGCAAATGCGTTGGGTCAAGGAAATGGCGTAACGTTTGTCGTCGGGGTCGATACCATCAAGCGGATTGGTGAAACGCGCTATTACGTTGACAGCGCGGCGAGAGACGCTGCCCTCCACGAACTCGAAAGCTTAGGGACTGAATTTCTGGTGTACGGTCGTTTGAGTGACCATGGCTTCGAAACGCTGGACGACTTGTCGCTACCGCCCGCCCTCAATCGAATCGCTGTAGGTGTACCCGAACAAGATTTTCGGGTCGACGTCTCTTCGACCGAAATGCGTAATGACTCCCCGGCACCGACCTAGAGCGCGCTCAGCATAACGTTGCCTCGTCGAGCGCTCCTGTTTCCCGTTGTCTGCTGCTACCATGCTCGGCTTGCACGCTGGGAGGTCTTACATGACCGAACGATACGACGATATCTCGGTGGACCTACACGACCACGTCGCGGTCGTCGAAATCCAACGACCACCGCACAATTTTTTCGATGTGAGCCTTATTCGACAGATCGCGAACGCCTTCGACATCCTCGACGACGACCCTTCTTGTAGAGCAATCGTGCTCGCGTCCGAAGGTAAGTCATTCTGTGCCGGTGCCAATTTTGGCAGCGGTGGAAACGACGAGTCCGCCAGCGATGAATTTACTGAGCAGGGCTTCATGAATACCACGGGTACGCTCTATCGCGAAGGCGTGCGACTATTCTCGGCACGAAAGCCCATCGTCGCGGCCGTTCAAGGTGCTGCCATTGGCGGAGGTTTTGGACTTTCCCTCGTCGCTGATTTCAGGATTGCGTCCCCCGAAGCCAGATTTTCAGCCAATTTCGTCAAACTCGGGATTCATCCTGGATTTGGCCTTACCGTCACGCTCCCGGCGATCGTTGGCCAGCAGGCGGCCAACCTAATGTTCCTGACCGGACGACGTCTCAAAGGCGAAGAAGCCCTGTCATTGGGGCTGGTGGACGAACTGGTTGAGCAAACGACGCTCAGGGATAGGGCGATCGCGTTTGCAAGTGAAATCGCCGAAAACGCGCCGCTCGCGATCGTATCCGTGCGGGCAACGGCACGCCAAGGACTTGCAGAAAAAATCGACAAGGCGACCGATCACGAATTGGCTGAGCAACAGTGGTTACGGGCAACAAATGATGCCGAAGAGGGCATCAAAGCAGTTGCCGAACGCCGCGTCGGCCGGTTCACTGGGACTTAGGAGTCAATTCATGGATCTTTCCAAGCTCGGCGTATGGTTCTTCACCGATGCAATGGCTGCGCCCATGGCTGCCGACACCGCTAAACGCATCGAAGATTTGGGGTTTTCGGCGTTGTGGATACCCGAGACCGTCGGCCGTAATCCATTCGTTCACGCCGCTTGGCTGCTCGCAAATACATCCTCTCTCATCGTTGCAACGGGTATCGCCAATATCTATCACCGCGAGCCTGGGGTGACTTTGGCAGCGCAAAATACCCTAGCCGAGCAGTCTGATAATCGATTCCTTCTTGGTTTGGGCGTCTCCCACAAACCGCTTGTAGAAGGATTACGAGGTCTGACCTACGGGCCGCCTGTGGCGACCATGCGCGACTACTTGGCAAAAATGGCCGTCTCTCCGTATGCGGGTCCGCCACCGAAGGAGAAGCCACCGACCGTCATCGCCGCCCTCGGCCCAAAAATGTTGGAGCTTGCATCGACAAAGGCTGACGGAGCCCACCCCTATTTCACGTCGCCGTCCCATACAAAAATGGCGCGAGAGGCTATGGGGCCAGACAGCCTTCTTTGTGTCGAGCAGAAAGTCGTATTCGAAACCGACCCAATCCAAGCAAGAAGCATTGCCAGGAAATCGGCGCAGACCTATCAGCGTCTCCCCAACTACCGAAACAATTGGCTCCGCATGGGCCTCGATGAGGCAGATATCGACGGCGACGGTTCCGACGCGTTCATCGATGCAACCTTTGCCTGGGGCGATATCGATGCGATAAAAAATCGCGTACAAGAACACTACGATGCCGGAGCGTCGCACGTGTGCGTTCAGCCGGTCCATCCCCATGGGGCCATGGGAGAGGTTGATTGGCGCGTGCTTGAGGCTCTGGCGTAACGCTCAGCGGGAAAATTTATGAGTGAATTCGACGACAAAACCGTGTTGGTAACCGGTGCCGCTGGCGTGCTCGGTCAGGCGGTAGCCAATATTTTTGACACGAGCGGTGCCCGTGTCGTGGGCGTTGACGTCGTCCCTTTCGAAGCCCCTTACGAGACTCACCAAGCCGATTTAATTGATCCCGAAGGAGCCGCACAGGTTGTCAAGTCTGTCGGTACCATCGATATCCTCGCCAACATTGCTGGCGGATTCATGATGGGCGACTCGGTTGCGGACACCAGCGACGCGACCTGGGATTTTATGTTCAACCTCAATGCCCGTACCGTGTTAAACATGGCCCGGGCCGTAGTTCCGCTTATGGTCGAGAGAAAGTCTGGGAAGATCATCAATATTGGTGCCCGCGCGGGACTCCGTGGGAGCGCATCGATGGCCGCCTACGCTGCGTCTAAGAGTGTCGTGATCCGTTTGACCGAAAGTCTTGCCGACGAACTTAAAGCAACAGGCATTAACGTAAATTGTGTACTACCGAGCATTATTGACACCGAACGCAACCGGGCCGATATGCCAAACGCCAATTTTGATCAATGGGTCGCGCCTAAAGCGCTCGCTAAGGTCGTTCGTTTCCTTGCATCGGAAGCCGCAGACCCCATCCACGGCGCTGCTATTCCGGTCGAAGGTCTGTCGTAAAACCCCAACGAGTATTTGCAATCACAAATACGGCGCGCCGTTCAATCTGAGGCAAACCCACCGTAACTCCCGCGAAAATACACCAAAGGCCGAGCTTCTCGGTCGCGGACGTTCAGATCGATAACGTCTGCGATCACTATGGTGTGATCGCCCGCCTCATGTTCGGCACGTATACGACAATCGATGTGGGCAATCGAACCGTCCAATACGGGCATCCCACTAGCCTCAGACGGCTGCCATTTAATTGATGCAACTTCGCCCACAACGGCAAACGCCTCGCTCACATCGCGTTGACCCTCGCTGAGAACGTTGATGCAAAAGTTATGACCTTCACGAATACGAGGCCAACTCGTGCTTGCGATCTGTGGAGATATCGATACCAACGGCGGATCCAATGATAACGACACAAAAGACTGGGCCGCAAAACCAACCAAGGCGCTCGACTCGATGCCCGTCACGATCACGACACCAGTTGCAAACTGGCTCATGCCCTCGCGGAATTTCTGGCTATCCATGAGCCAAAGCGTTTCGGTCGAAACACGTTTCGGGACTGCTTAGGTCCAGGACGTCCATATACAATAGGTCGATTGGGGTAACGCGCGATCCTATCATGACAATCACGAAGGACAGAATTGTGAGGGATGGCCTTTATCAGGGTATGAGAAAGCAGATCGATCCGTTCGCATTCGACGACGCTGTCAGTAACGTATTCCCCGATATGATTCGCCGCTCAATTCCGGGATACCAAAGCCTTGTCGATATTACTGGTCTTATCGCGACAAAACGTATACACCCCGGCACCAGGTGTTATGACCTCGGCTGTTCGCATGGCGCTACCACCGCTTCGATTTTGAGGGCAATTGGTGATCGACGATGCGAGATCGTGGCAATCGACAGCTCCGCGCCCATGATTGCCGCCGCCAGGGCTAACCTGGTTGATCAACGGATCTCGTTTCAGCACGCGGACATCAGGGATATCGAATACGTCGATGCGTCGTTCATCGCGGCGAATTTTACGCTCCAATTTTTACCTCCCGAAGATCGCCTCGCCTTGTTGAGGAATGTCCATAAGGGACTCCGCCACGACGGTGTTTTCCTCGTCTCTGAAAAAATCGATGACGACCGAGAATTTGCTGAATTGCACGTCGACTTTAAACGCGAAAATGGCTACAGCGAACTTGAAATAAGCCAAAAGCGTGCCGCGCTGGAAAACGTCATGAAGATCGATTCGCAAGACATGATCTTCGCTCGACTCGACGAAGCCGGGTTTACCGATTGCCGTGTCTGGTTTCGATGCCTGAACTGGATATCGGTCCTCGCCGCTTCATAGTTCATGGGTGTCGCCGAACATCTTGAGACCTCTTGGCAGAGCCAAGGTCACGATATTTCGATCAACAAACTCAATCACGGCGATTTGCCTCGATGGCTTAACGCCATTGATTTACTTCCAAACGCCGTTCCGAATTGCGTATCTTTTGGAGATACGGTGACCATAGGGGATGGCCAAGAATCCGACGAGCACGACGTTTTCGAACGCTGCATCCAAACCCTTGCGCCTTGGCGCAAGGGCCCCTTCCGGCTGTACGGGCACCCCATCGACAGCGAATGGCGGTCCGACCTCAAATGGGAACGCGTCCGATCAAACGTCGATCTTCACGGCCGTTCAGTTCTCGACGTAGGCTGCGGTAACGGCTATTACGGATGGCGTATGCTCGAAGCAGGCGCTTCGTCGGTAACCGGTATCGACTCGACGCTTCTTTTTGTGCTTCAGCACGCCCTATTTGCTCGATACGTAGGTAATCAACACGCGATCCTGCCCGTTCGGCTGGACAACTTCAGCGCGCACGAGCTCTACGACGTCTGTCTCTTATACACATCTCCGAGCCCACGAGACCGAGGCTGATCGCGTATGCCGTCTTCTGC
>CAXDSX010000078.1:0-10414 GCA_963992075.1 uncultured Pseudomonadales bacterium
AATGATACGGCGACCACCGAGATCTACACCTCTCTATTCGTCGGCAGCGTCAGATGTGTATAAGAGACAGTCGCTGCGTTGGTGTTTTTGCGTGGGCAGTATCGGGCTAAGGGTCGTGCGTTGTTTGGGTATGGAACGATGCTCAGCGCGCTGGTCTTGGCGTTCATGTTTGTGCAGTTCATGGATGCGAGCCGGTTGCCTCCCATCCACGATATCTCGACGGATCGACAAGACCCTCCTGAATTCGACCATTTGATTGCGGTCCGTGGAACGACAAGCAACGATTTGACGTACTCGGACGACGAGAGGTTACAACAGGCGAGCGCCTATCCCACGATTAACACGTTGCGCTCGGAACGTGATCTAAACGAGAGTTTTGATCACGCATTGGCCGTGGCAGAAACCATGGGCTGGGAGATCGTCAATATTGATCGCAGGGCGGGCATTGTTGAGTCGACGGCGACAACATTTTGGTTTGGGTTCAAAGACGACGTGGTGATTCGTCTTCGAAACGACAATGGGATGACACTCATCGATCTCAGATCCGTGTCTCGAGTCGGCATGAGCGACTTGGGTGCAAACGCAGCCCGAATTGCTCGTTTCCTCGAAGAATTCAACGGCTAAAAACGAATAAGTTTTGGTTCCATAGAATCGAGTTCAACAATTCCGATCGCGTTCAATCCTGCCATGTGGCCCGCGCATTCACCGGGATTAAATACCAGTTGAGACGAACGGTTCTCGATGCGCTGTAAGTGGGTGTGGCCGTGCAAAGCCAGGTCATGATCTGGCGTAAGCACCCCTTCTAGTTCGGCTGGATCGTGAACGATGACGATACGTCGAGATGCCCACTCCACTTCATAAGGGGGGTCTTGGAATTTAAACCCGTGTGCGGAGATTGCGTTGTTGAGTGACTCGCGCTCCTGATCGTTATTGCCGAACACTCCGACCAGTGGGGAGCTGAGACCTGCCAACACGTCGAGGGTTTTAGCTTGTGTGATGTCGCCGGTGTGGACGACTAAGTCAACGTGTGCCTCGTTAAATAACTCGACGATCCGCGCAACGTTTCGGAGGTTATTGTGAGTGTCGCTAACTACACCGATGCGCATGAGCTACAGCCGTAGGGCGGCGAATGGAGACAACCAGCGCGAGCGCTAGTTGTCCCCGATTCAGTGTTTTCGACTTAGGACGCTTTTTCGAGAATGTGTATTCCGCAAGCGCTTCCTAGCCCGATTACATGCGTTAGGCCAATTCGAGCGCCCTCGACTTGGCGCTGTCCCGCCTCTCCCCGAAGGTGCGTTGACACCTCATAGATGTTTGCGATGCCCGTTGCGCCGAGCGGGTGGCCCTTGGAAAGCAAACCACCAGATACGTTTACGGGAACCTTTCCACCTAAGGCCACTTCGCCGTCGTCAATCATTCGACCGGCTCCGCCATCTTCGCAAAGTCCGAGGTTTTCATAATGAAGAATTTCTGCCGTCGCAAAACAGTCGTGAAGCTCAACTAGGTCGACGTCCTCGGCCCCGAGCCCAGCCATTTCGTAGGCTGCTGCAGCGGCTTTGCGCGTGCACGTGTTGACATCTGGCATTACCAGGTCGCGCTCCTGCCACGGATCCGATGTCAAGACCGAAGCACGAACCTTGATCGCCCGGCTCATCAAACCGAGTTCTTTGGCTTTCTTTTCTGATGCGATGACCGCGGCGGCTGAGCCGTCTACGTTGACGGAGCACATGAGTTTCGTATTTGGGTACGAAATCATTTCAGCGTTCATTACTGTGTCGAGCGGTGTTTCGATTTGGTACATCGCTTTCGGATTCATCGTCGAATGGTGATGGTTCTTAACCGAAACTTTGGCGAACTGCTCGAACGTCGTGCCGTAATTTCGCGCATGCTCCATGCCCGCTTCGGCAAAGACCGAGGGCATAGTTCCTGATCCCAAAAGGCCCTCTTTTGAAATGCCCTTCGAGCCTCCAGCACCACCTAAAAGGCCTTTACCCATCTGCTCTACGCCTACCGCGATGACCAAATCGTAAAGACCGGCTTTGACTGATGCCCACGCCTCGCGGAACGCCGTTGCCCCGGTTGCACACGCATTGGATACGTTGACGACGGGAATGCCTGTTTGGCCAATTTCTTGGAGGATGCGTTGACCGACCATCCCACTCGCTTGGCCCAAATTACCGCAGTACAGGGCCTCCATGTCTTGAATGGCTAGGCCACTGTCGTCGAGAGCGAGGTGGGCGGCTTCGGCGCCGATCTGTGGGACGGTTTTTTCGGGAAACCGTCCGAACTTGATCATATCCACACCAACTACATATGCGTCTGTCATTGGTTTATTCCTTAGCTGGTTGCGTTGCTTGGTTGAAAGAAATAGGAAAGATACGAATTACCTTCGCCATCTTTGCGGCCCAGCGCGTCGTCGTAGACTACGTCGACGGGCATGCCGAATTCGATTTTTTCGGGTTCTGGATCGACATTGATCAAGTTCCCTTTGACGGTCCCGCCACCCTCCAAATCGACAATCGCCGATATGTAGGGGACTTCAATGCCGGGAAAGGACCGATGCACGATGGAATAAGCGTACAAAGTACCATTATTGGCCAACGTGACAACTTCCATTTGATCGCGTTCGCCGCACTTAGAGCAGTTAGCGCGTTCTCCCAAGAAAATTGCCTCGCAAGCTGAACATTTGTATCCCTCAAGGTACGGATCACCGTCCTTTGGAATCTTTAGATAGTCAACTGCGGGTAGTGGCCCGTTGGTCATAGTCTCCCCTCCCGCTCAAATCCATCAACGCTCAGAGAATACGGTATGGAGGCATCCGATACTAGCGATTGAATTGAACGCGTTGGTACAGTTTCTTACCGGCGGAATGTTTCGGAGAGATAGTATCTAGTTAGAAACTTCGATCTGTCGAAGCAAGATATGTTGAATTCCTGCGAGCCGGATATTTGAGTCTGGTTGGGGTTGAGTCGGCTCTTAAGCAACGATATAGCAGGGGAACATTTACTCCATCCCCTCGAAGGCGAAGTCGTTTTTTTGGCGTACATATAAAACACCTTTACCATATACGGATGAATCTACGCTCTTTGTCAGAACCTCGACATGTTATTGGAATTTGCGGCGGGGCGGTTGGTGGTTCCGAGGCAGCCGCACTCATCGCGAAACAGGGATGCATTGCAGTCGTCTTTGAACAAAATGTGCGTCCGTATGGAAAAATCGAGGACGGACTTCCACGCTGGCACTCCAAGCTGCGCGCAAAGGAATACGCAAAAATTGACGAAAATCTTTCGACTCCAGGGGTGGTCTTTGTTCCGGGTACTCGACTTGGCCAAGACCTCTCTTTCTCTACTCTCTCGAATAACGCAGGTCTGAGCGCGCTGATCCTTGCTCATGGGGCTTGGCTCGATCGACCGTTGCCAATCGAAGGTGTTGACCGTTTTGTTGGAAACGGACTGATCTATCAGAATCCCTTCGTTTATTGGTTCAACCATTATGAAGAAAGCGGATTCTGTGGTGAGGATTTTCCCATTCACGACGACGCCATCGTCATCGGAGGCGGTCTAGCTTCGATTGATGTGTGCAAGATCTTAAACCTTGAGCTGTACGCACGCGCTTTGAGGGATCGTGGGATCAAGGTTGACGTCGAAGAGATGGAATTGCGTGGCATCCCACGAACTCTCGAGACCCACGGGTACACGCCGGACGACTTTACAATACGAGGCTGCACGCTCTTCTATCGACGTAGCAAAGAAGATATGCCGCTCGAAAACATAAGTAATCCGACTGCCCAACGCATAGAAAAGCTCAGAGGTACTCGAGCCAAAATCATGGACAAAGTAATGAGGAAGTACCTAGTACGGTTTCAACCTAACGTCGTGCCAGTCGAGGTTGTCGAAGAAGCGGGGGTATTAACAGGCTTTGTTTTTCAGCGTACCGAAATAGTGGATGGGCGGGTGAATAAATTGGAAAGCAGTGACTTCGTAGTGCGTTCGAAACAGATAATTAGCTCGATAGGGAGTACGCCCACACGTATCGACGGCGTACGAATGGAGGGCGAATTATACCAATGGCAAAACAGGGACGAGGGGCGACTTGTGGAAGGGGTATACGGACTCGGCAACGTCCTTACCGGCAAGGGCAATATTGTGGAGAGTCGCCGCAATTCGAAAGCAATCACCCCAAGAGTTGTTGATCGGGCTCTTGCCAGCCCGAAAATTCCGCCCGACGGGATTTCGGAGATTGTGGGTTTAATTCAAGCCCGCTGGGACGCGGTTGGGTATCCAGGGGATTACGTAGAATGGATTAACGGGAAGAGCTCTGCCGCATAGTTCGATTTGAACACCGAGACGCAGCGTCCAGGAATTCACTTTGCGCTTTCCACAAGCAGCGAGAATAAGTGGAAGTACCCCCGCCTGACTCGACAAGGATTTCTGACAGAAGGCTTAGAACAAGATTTATGCCAGCTCGGCGATTGCGCGGTTTTGATTGAGGCCTTTTGAACGTCAAAACGAGTTTTCGTTCAACGTTGAAAGGTGCCCTCGAACGCTAATTTTGGCTACTTCTGTAATCGCTCGATGCGTGGCGACCTATTGGAATTAAACTAAACAAACGCGACGAGCTAGACTCTAAGTTCGCGCTGAAGAATCTCGTTGACTTGTTTCGGATTGGCCCTCCCGCCCGTGGCTTTCATAACGTGACCGACAAAAAATCCGAGTACTTTTTCTTTGCCGTCACGGAACTGCCGGACCTGGTCCGGGAAATCATCAATGATTTGGGATACGACTTTTTCCAGTTCGGTAGCGTTGCTAAGTTGCTGTAAACCTCGACTTTCGATGATTCCATCCACGCTTCCCTCTTTGTTCCAGAGCGATTCGAAAATCGATTTTGCAATTTTCCCCGATATGGTCTCGTCCTCGATACGTTGAATCAGTTTTCCTAACTCACCAGGAGAGATGGGAACCTCGGCGAAGTCGATTTCGTCTCGTTTTAGCGCTGCGGAGATTTCTCCGAGGATCCAGTTAGCAGCAAGTTTCGCGTCAACGCTGCTCTGGGCTGCTTCATCGAAGTATCGAGATACCTTGGGGTCTTCAATAAGTCGATTTGCTTCGTAATTGGTAAGACCGAGTTCGACGATGTATCTGTTTCGTTTCTCAGCCGGAAGTTCGGGTACGGTCACCCTCACGGATTCGATCAGATCATCGGATATGTCCACCGGCAAGAGATCAGGGTCAGGAAAATACCGATAGTCGTCCGATGACTCTTTCGAACGCATCGACCGAGTTTCATCCCGCTCGGAATCGTAAAGTCTCGTTTCGAGAACAACGTCACTACCTGATTCAAGGACCGAAATTTGTCGTTCTATCTCGTAACGAAGGGCTTTTTCGACGAACCGAAATGAGTTGACGTTCTTGATTTCCGTGCGTTGACCCAGAACCTCGGATCCCTTAGGTCGGATGGAAATATTCGCGTCGCAGCGCATCGAGCCTTCGTTAAGATTACCGTCGCAGATTTCGAGAGCCGTAACGAGACTGTGTAACTCTCGAAAACAGGCGGCCGCTTCGTTTGCCGAATGCAGTTCGGGCTCGGAGACTATTTCGAGCAACGGTGTTCCCGCTCGGTTTAGATCGATTCCGGTAAGACCTTCATACTCGGTGTGAATGGACTTGCCAGCATCTTCCTCGAGATGAGCCCGCGTAATCCCTATCTCGCGAATCGAACCGTCGACGAGGAAAATGGGTAAAGTCCCTCGCCCGACGATTGGCTGATCGAGTTGGCTTATTTGGTATCCCTTAGGCAGATCTGGGTAGAAGTAGTTCTTTCGATCAAAGCGGCACGACGGTGCTATTTCGGCGTCGATTGCGAGACCGAACTTGATGGCCATGCGTACTGCCTCTTCATTTAATACAGGCAAAACGCCTGGTAAGGCTATATCTACAGCGTTTGCATTGCTGTTGGGGTATTTGCCGAAGGTCGTAGCAGCGCGCGAAAAGATTTTGGAGCGTGTCGCAAGCTGAACGTGCACTTCTAAACCGATGACGGGCTCCCATTCAGTCATCGTCGTACACCGGATGAAGTGCGTGCCAGTCCGTTTCATCTTGATATTGGCGGCCAAGCTTCAGGAGCGATGCCTCGCCGAAGTGCGGCCCAATCAATTGCATCCCAACCGGCATTCGATTGCTGAATCCACACGGAAGCGAGAGGGCCGGAAGTCCAGCGAGACTGGCTGGCGTCGTGTAAATATCTTGCTGGTACATCATGATTGGATCTTCTATCAATTCATCTCGTTTGAAGGCCGTTGAAGGGGCAACGGGCGTTAGGATGACGTCGGCTTCGAGAAAGGCATCTAAGAAATCCTGGCGAATAAGACGGCGGATTTGTTGAGCCTTAAGGTAGTAAGCTTCGTAGTATCCAACCGAAAGCGCGTAAGTGCCCGTCAAAATACGTCGTTTAACTTCGCTGCCGAAACCCTCGGAACGAGAAACTTGATAGAGGTTCTCCAGACTCTCAACAGACGCGGCTCGATGACCGTAACGAACACCGTCGTAACGTGACAGATTGGTCGAAGCCTCGGCGCCAGCGATTACGTAGTAGGCCGCGGTCGAAGCGTTCGTGTGCGGTAGGTCCACTGGGACGAAGCGATGTCCGAACGACTCAAGTGTAAGACGTGCTTCGTCGAGAACCTTAGTCAAAGAGGCGCTGAGATCATTCCAGTATTGAGCCGGAATACCTATTTTCAGCGGTTGAGATGCACTACGGAAGTCGGTTGCATCCGCGATCGCACTGGTCGAATCGTTCGGATCGTATCCTTCTATCGCATTAAGTAGGGTCCCCGCGTCGGATGCTGTGCGTGCGAGTGGTCCGCCTTGATCCAAACTTGAGGCAAACGCGATCATTCCGTAACGAGACACCCTACCGTACGTCGGTTTTAATCCTGTGACGCCGCAGAAGCTCGCGGGCTGCCGGATTGAACCGCCGGTATCGCTGCCGGTGCATGCAGCAGCCAAGCCTGCTGCGATGGCGGCCGCCGAACCTCCGGAGGAACCGCCTGGGACACATGTCGGATCCCACGGATTCTTCACCGCCCCGTAAAAACTGGTTTCATTACTTGAACCCATTGCGAATTCGTCCATGTTGGTTTTGCCAAGAGTTATGGCACCTGCCTTACGCAATCGGTCTACAACTGTGGCGTCGTATGGGGCGACAAAATTGTTGAGCATGTGGGATGCGCAGCTTGTTAGTAATCCCTCGGTGCAGAAAAGGTCTTTGTGGGCGATTGGAATTCCTGTTAGTGGGCCTACACTCTTCTTCGCAATAGCTTTATCCGCGTTTTTTGCGGCGGCGATAACACCTTCTTGGTCGACGGTTATAAAGCAGTTCAGGTCGGTAGCCGCATCGATTCGACTGAGGTAAAAGTACGCGAGTTCCTCCGCACTGAATTCTCCGTTATCAAGGCCAGAACGCAGCTGAGCTACATTCGCGTACGGGATCATTCAAGGACCCTTGGAACCAAGTAGAGGCCGTCCCGAATTTGTGGAGCTATCGCCTGATATTGTTCTTGATCGAGAGATGTCTCGGGCTCGTCGGCTCTGAGCCTTTGGGTGACCTCGAGTGGATGTGATAGTGGTTCGACGCCTTCAGTATCGATTGTTTGCATGAAATCGATTAGTTCGACGATGGACGATAGGTCTCCCAACAGCTTTTCTCGATCTTCGGGAAGCAACGAGAGTTGGCTCAGTAAAAGCAGTTTGTCGATTGTCTGTTGATCCACGTTCAGGCCACTTGAGCTCGTCGGTGGCCGCATAACCTAAAGCAGGTTTAGCGACTTGGCTAAGGTCTTTTATTTCGGGGCCACGGTACCAGCATACAACAAACAGAATCGCGATAATCTGCCCGCTTCAGGTGGTCAGGGTCTCGTGCTAGAGTGCTGGGACCCGCGGGGGGATTAGAGAAACACGACGTGCTGAAGAATATCCGAGGTCTGTTTTCCCGGGATCTCTCGATCGACCTGGGTACGGCTAATACGCTCATCTACGTGGGTGGGCAGGGTATTGTTTTGGACGAACCCTCCGTGGTTGCCATTCGCACACATAAGAATGGTCGAGAATCTATCGAAGCGATCGGTCTGCATGCAAAACGCATGCTGGGTCGGACCCCAGGCAACATCACAGCAGTTCGTCCGCTTAAAGATGGTGTTATCGCGGATTTCGATGTAACTGAGCAGATGCTCAGACACTTTATTCAGAAAGTACACCCGAAACACACGCTAGGGCTTAAACCCAGTCCGCGGATCGTCGTGTGCGTGCCCTGCAAGTCCACAGAGGTCGAACAGCGTGCCATTAGAGAATCTGCCGAGCGGGCTGGAGCGCGCGACGTACTCTTGCTTGAAGAACCAATGGCAGCTGCGATTGGAGCTGGGCTACCCGTCGATGAAGCGGTCGGTACTATGGTCATAGATATTGGCGGTGGCACCACGGAAATCGCGATTATTTCGCTCAGTGGCGTTGTGTATTCGGATAGCGTGCGTGTTGGTGGCGATCGATTTGACGAAGCTATTGGCGCATACGTACGTCGAACCCAGGGCAGTTTAATCGGTGAAGCCACTGCGGAAAAAATAAAGGAAGAGATTGGTACGGCTTGTCCTCAGACCGACGTACTAGAAATTGATGTGCGTGGCCGAAATCTAGCGGAAGGCGTCCCTCGCAGCTTTACGCTAAATAGCAACGATATTCTTAAAGCGCTACAAGAGCCTCTCTCGGTGATTGTGCAGGCGGTGAAGCGTGCGCTTGAGCAATGTCCACCTGAGCTTGCTTCCGATATAGCAGAGAGCGGGATGGTATTGACGGGTGGTGGAGCGCTCTTGAAGGATATTGACCGACTGTTGGCAGATGAAACGGGATTACCCGTGTTCGTTGCGGAGGACCCGCTCACATGCGTTGTCCAAGGGGGCGGAAAGCATCTTGAGGATCTTGAGCACGCGAAACCCAACTCACTACTCTAGACCGCAAAATATGGGCGGGAAATGGGATGAGGTGCGAGGGTAATTTAGCCCCGGATGAACAATTCTCTTTTGTGTGATCGAAGCGGTGAACGCTAATTAAGCGGCTTTTTAGCACCGAGTCGAGTGCGAAGTACGTTTTATTCTTTCTCTGCTGCGTTTCTGTTTGCTTACTGTTGGTGGAGTCGCATGACGGGACGATGCTTGACCCTTTGACGGAAGGACTTGCTGTCGTTACGCAACCGATCCAGTCGATTGCTCATGCACCCTATACCGTTACAAATGCATTGATCGACTTTTTTGCGTCTCGAAGCACGATGCAAAATCGGAACGCGCGTCTAATAGAGGAGGTACGCGAGCTTACGTATGGTTCACAAAGATTAGCCGCGATTGAGGCCGAAAATGCTCGCCTGAGGGCTTTACTCGGAAGTCGTAAGCGCTTGTCCGAAGACGTATTGGTCGCGGAAATCGTGGGGGTCGACCCAAATACCCAGCGTCGCGAGGTGGTCCTTGACAAAGGAGAACGTGATGGCGTCACCGTGAGCCAAGCGGTGATTGACGCCGAAGGGTTGTTCGGTCAAGTGGTTGCGACTACGAACTCTAACGCTCGTGTATTAATGGTGTCTGACCCTCGACATGCGATCCCGATAGAGGTTGTGCGAACCGGGTTACGATCGATTGCAGTCGGAACAGGTCTTAGCGATCGCCTTGATGTTGAACATGTTTCAACTACAGCGGATGTCAGAGTAGGTGATCTTCTCGTCAGCTCGGGATTAGGTGGTAGGTTTCCGAGGGGATATCCGGTTGGCAAAATACTATCGGTCGACATTGACGCGCTCAGTAACTATGCCGACGTTAGCGCTAGCATTCAGGCGCGACTAGATACGAGTCGTCATGTGCTTATCTTATTCAACACGATCGGACCATGAACGTTTTACGTCGGGTGTTGATCGTCGGGTTCTGTATTCTGATAGGAATGCTTTTGACCGTAGGCTCCTTCCCCAGAGTTCTACCGGACTGGGTGGGTTGGTTACGTCCGGAGTGGATGCTATTGGTTTGTTTTTATTGGGCCGTCGAAATACCCGAACGACTGGGGTTGGTTAGTGTTTGGCTTGCTGGAACGCTGGTGGATGTGCTGGTGGGTGATACGATCGGCACGAACGGCGCCTGCCTGGCGTTGGTGTCACTCATAGGCTGGAAATTACATGCCCGAATGCGCCTTTATTCGCCCGTCCAAGAAGTCGTGCTTGTATTTTCTCTATGTCTCGGCGTCCTGTGCATCAAAGCGTTCACCGACAATCTCGTCAACGACGTCCCAGTTGCCACCACGTTGATACTTCAAGCCGTCTGCACGAGTTTGTTGTGGGTCCCCCTTTCTAGGGTGCTTGGTCGAGTCAAGACGCGGTTCGATATTCGGTG
>CAXDSX010000079.1:0-10262 GCA_963992075.1 uncultured Pseudomonadales bacterium
GGCAGCGTCAGATGTGTATAAGAGACAGACTCTGAGCAGGTCTTTGCTGGCCGCTTGGCCGTGATGGCAAGGATGCAAGCTGAGCACAACGACGAAGTACACCCTGATTGGCGTAATCAGGGATTCGAGTATTACCGAGCTGTGTGGGTTGAATGTGCAGAACTGCTCGATCATTTCGGCTGGAAATGGTGGAAACAGCAGGTCGTGGATATTGAACAGGTTAAGCTCGAAATCGTTGATATCTGGCACTTCGGATTATCCGATCTTATTCGCGATGATTTAGTCGGCACTGAACTCGCACGCGAGATGGTTATGCGCGTCGACAAAAACGGGGATGGGGATTTTCGCCATACCGTTGAAGCGCTTGCTAGCCATGCGCTCGCCCACCCGAAATTCGACGTTGCAACTTTCGTCGACGTTTTAAACGCGTTGCCCATGTCGCTTGATGAATTGTTTGAAAAGTACGTTGGTAAAAACGTTTTAAACCGATTTCGACAGGCGCATGGTTACAAAGAGGGTCGTTACGAAAAGTTTTGGCACGGGCGCGAAGATAATGAACACCTAAGTGAGCTGTTGAGAGAACTGAACCCAGTAACTGATTCGTTTGAGGAGGAACTTCTCGACGCGTTAGAACGGCGTTACCCCGACAAGAGTTCCTCGTAAATTTCGGCCGTCAGGTGGTCGAAACAGACAAAACGAAAGAGTTCGAGGCACGGGTTACCGTGCGCCCTGTTCGTGGCGGCGGTAGGAAATATCGATTAAGTCGGTTCAACATCGAAAAAACTTGGTCCTACGTAAACTTTTAAATAGCATCACGAACACCTTGTAGATCGAAGCCACGCATGAGGCCAAAGCGCTTATGCGGTGAAGGTGAAACGAAAAACTATATTGCCGTCTAATTGGACCCCGCTTCAGCAGGGCACGCTGGTATACCTCGTGAGAGATTCTTCGGTCTTATTGATCCACAAGCTAACTGGTCATGGAGCCGGGCGAATCAACGCGCCGGGTGGACGCCTCGAAGAAGACGAATCGATCTATCAATGCGCGGTGCGGGAAGTGCGTGAAGAAGTAGGTATCCGGGCGGGGTCCCTTAATCCCGCCGCCGCATTGCGGTTTCATGATTTTGGTAACGGGTTCTCCATGGCAGGCTACGTGTATACATCGACGACGTTCGAGGGCGACGCTGTCTCGACGAACGAAGCTAATCCTTTTTGGTGTGACATGGACGAAATTCCGTATGACAAGATGTGGGAGGACGATGCCCTGTGGTTACCGCGGGTACTTGCTGGAGATTGTATTCTTGGCGACTTCGTTTTCGAGAACGATCGTTTGAGGTGCCATGAGGTGACGCGAGTAGGTCAAAGTGAAATCCGGCAACGCCTGAAGGGCCGCGAGACCGCAACTAAGGGAGGAGCATAAGTGCGTATCGGGATTTCCATCGCCACGATGCAGCTAACCCGCGATCACCGCGAAGGTGCACGAAACATCATTGCTCGAGCGGGGCGAGCCAGGGACGCGGGACTTGATTCATTGTTTGTTGGTGACCATCACGTCACGGCAGCGCCGTACTATCAGAATAGCCCCATGTTGGGGCGAATCCTTGCGGAGTGGGATCACCGTGATTGTGGTGCGCTATATCTGTTGCCTCTATGGAATCCGGTTCTCGTCGCGGAGCAAACTGCAACGCTCGCTTGCATCACGCGAGGCCGCTTCATTCTGCAATGTGCGCTAGGCGGTGAACGACGACAAAGTGAGGGGATGGGTGTTTCGCATCGCGACCGGCGAACCATGTTCGAAGAAGCAGTCGGCCTGTTGCGTCGACTGTGGTCTGGAGAAACGCTCGATCACGACGGGTACTGGCAATTGAGGGATACACAGATTTCACCCTTACCTCCACAACCCATTGACATCTGGATCGGTGCGACAGCAGACGTAGCCATCAAACGCGCTGCCCGTCTCGGAGATGGTTGGTTGGGTGATCCCGGAAGTGTGTTTGATGCAACGCGACATCAGCTTGGAGTTTATCGCGAGGCATGTGAGCACTCGGAGAAAGCCGAGGGAGCCGTCGCTTTGCGACGCGACGTCTTTGTTGGGGAATCGATAGTGGAAGCAAAGCGTCAGATGGATCCCTACCTGGGAAATTATCGTGGCTTTGATCCGGACGCACTAATTGTTGGGGACATCGATTCGGTCGCGGCACGCCTAAACGATTATAAAGAGCTTGGCTTTACAGACGTGCTGATGCGAAATATATCGAGAGATCAGGATGAGGCTCTGGCAACGATTGAGCGGATGGGCCGAGTCAGGGAACAACTCAAGTAGCTACTCTTCTGACGATTTCGATAGCTTACCTTAGGCTCTGGTTGGGGATTTCGCCGGCAATTCGTGCAGTACATTCCAAAGTATGGTGCCACCGCAGACGCTTGCAGGAATGGCGAGAACGTTAAGGAACGGGAACGCCAGCAGGCTAACCACAACCCCCCCAAAAACGATCGTGAAGATCGGGTTTCGACGCAACAGAGAACGAGTGTGACTGAAAGGGAGTCCGCGATTTTCTGGCGCGTAATCGACGAACTGCAGCGCCGTTAACCAAGCACCTGTGACAAACCAGATAAGAGGTGCGATGGGAGTCAGTACTAGACCGGTGATCAAGGCGGTGACGAGAAAACCAACATGGTATCGAAGCTTGATCAGTTCTCGTTTGTACGCTGAGACAGCAGACTTTATAAGACTTTCGTCTGCGATGAACGTGCTACCCAATTCAGATACTTCTGTTTGCGATGATAGGGGTCCCAAGAAAGGGCTGGAGATAATGACCGCGACGAACCCGACCAGCCAGGCGCTGAGTACGATCAGGGCGACGTGGACGATCGCCGCAAGAATGGATGCAAGGAGTGAAAGCCAACTAGGCAATAGCTGCGCGATGTTCTCGACGGCGATCTGGACGTAGCTTAATAACCACCATGAGAACATTGCGACAATGATCAAACTACAGGCCGCGGGCCGCCAGACGTATTGGCGGAAACGCGGTTGACGGATTAAATTAAACCCACGTAGTAGTGCGCCAAGAGGGATTCTTACCGAGTCGGGCATGTTGCTCCCAAGCGTGCTGACGGACGCCACTTTAGCGACTTTGGTTCGATCTGGCTTCGGTTAATATCAACCCCTTTGTGACGCCTGAAGGATCGGGAAGCAGCGGCGTCGATGCGTCGGTTGTCGCCGGCGATCGATCTCGATAGTTTGACCGGGTTGACGTAGCGTGCCTTGACCGGTTATGACCACAGCGGGAATCTTTAGGTGGAAGAATTATGATCGATGGAATCAACCTGACGAATATCACGGAGTGGGTTCAGGATAGGATCCCCGAAATCTCGCCACCTCTCGATTTTGAGCTCATCGCTGGAGGCCACTCGAACCTGACATTTAAGTTTACCGACACTCGAGGATCAGCCTATGTCCTGCGACGCCCGCCGCTGGGGCATGTTTTAGAGAGCGCGCACGACATGGGCAGGGAACACCGGATCGTATCGGCATTGGCTGGTTCGTCGGTCCCTGTAGCACCAACCTACGGGTTATGCGAAGACACGGATGTTAACGAAGCGCCGTTCTATCTGATGGGCTTTGTGAGCGGCGCGGTTTTACACGACCAACAACCTGTGCAAAAGATGGCGGAAGCCGAGAGATATTCGTTTGGGCTCCACGCGATCGAGGTTCTTTCCAACCTACATTTAATCGACCCAGACGACGTTGGTCTTGGACAACTTGGTCGCAAGGAGGCGTACATTGAACGCCAGCTTAAGCGGTGGACAAAGCAGTGGGAAGCCACCAAAACGCATGAAATTCCTGAAATGGACGAGAGTTTGAGGTTGTTGAACGAGGACATGCCGGCACAAATTGGATCGGCAATTGTTCACGGTGACTATCGTCCAGGCAATATGATCGTCGCCAATGGGCGGATGGCGGCGCTACTTGATTGGGAACTGTGTACGCTTGGGGACCCGCTCGCGGATGTCGGGTACATGCTCAATAACTGGCCTTCGGTTGGCGAACGTGGAGCAGAAAAAGCGCCAACGGCGGTGGCAGGGTTTCCGGAACGTGAGGAGATTCAGGAGCGATACGAAGCCGCGACGAGCAGAGGCCTCGAACGAATCAATTACTACCGGGCATTTTCGCACTGGCGTCTAGGCGCGATAACACAGGGAGTCTACAAGCGTTATCTGGTTGGCGCGATGGGGAAGCAAGAGTTCGATCTCGCGGCATATAAGGAAGGCATCTCCGTAAGGGCCCGTTCAGCGCTGAAACTATTGACCGACTGAGCTGTTTGTTTTGGCGAAACGCGTGCGAAGAAGGCATAGCGTGTCGAATTCGTGTTCCTACGTTGGAATACGACTATAGAACCGGAGTGAACTTTCAGAAGAAGCGGTGCGCGGGACCTGCGGGCCCGAAGACCCATCCCGCGACCAAGACGCTTTAGACGCCCCTCGGCAAGGAAAAGTAAAAAGGCGTGTCAGCGGCGGGAGCCGCTGAAAACAACTTCGCTGGGGGAAGGACACTTGAAAGGGAGGACTGCATTGAAGTTGTGTTGCACGCCTAAACTTGTTGGCATGCATTATGTACTGTACAAAAAGATTGTCAAGACTTTATGTCAAGTATTTGTACAGTAATTTAATTCGCCTTTTGGACAGACCCGTCCACCTCCACGATAACGCTTAGTGCGTTTTCAAGGCAGGCCCTCGCCGCGTTGGCTTCGAGTGCAATTTCGAAATGATTGGCTGCCGTATCGACGGTGCCACAGCGTTCAGCGTGAATTGCGTATGCGTTGATTTGCGTAATGAGTTGAACCAAATCGCGCGGGCAGGCGCAGCTCTCGATATCTGTATTGGTTGCGAAATGAAAAAGTTGCTCCTCGGAGAAGCGACGCTGGGTCCCGACAGTCGAGCTTGACCTCCGCCCGGAGCGAAGACACGCTTCCTCGATTTGCTGCCAGGTTGATGGCCACGGCACTACGTCTAGCCCGCGTTCAGTCGCGATGTGCAGATCGTTAGTCGTGCCAAAGTGGTACACGACCACGACCCGTTCATCGACAGATTTACTATATTTATCAATGAGATGAATGTCTAAGCTGGGCATCTCCAGGACCACCACGTCAAGTTTTGGTCGTTCTTGCAGAGATTTCGGTTGCAATCGTGCGCCGTCGAATGCTTCCACACTTGACCACCGATCGAGGATCTCCAGACGGTTGTTGTCCGCGAATCGCTCTTCCGCTAAAAGCACGGCGGTTCCCGCGAGGCCTACCTTGAGTCGCCGGCTGGAAAGAGTTGGCGCCGATGAATATTGGCCTAATCGATGGGCGAGATCCGCGTCGCTCAATTTTATGAGTTGGCTGATGGGGTGACCCTGGTCGATGAGGCGCTTTATTTGGGTTAGCCGGTGAATTTGAGCTTCGCTATAAAACCGCGTCTTGCCGGCCTTTTCCGCGGGACGCATACCGTAGCGTCTCTCCCACGCGCGCAAACATTCGACCGTCACGCCTGTGAGTTTAGACACGGCGCCAATTCTGTACAGATCTTCCGTCATTCACGTACTGAACAAAAAGGGGTCGCGCATTGTACAGAGTTCGGATGTGTTGTCCAGCTTGTCTAGATTCACCTAGTTACGATGGCTAGAAGCCATTAACACAGCGTTCGGTAGCCCGTGAAGATCAACCTTTGCATTAGGTTTCGTTAACGAGAAATCGTCATAGAATGCGGCTTAACTCGGCTGCCGAAAGGGATCGCGTGAAAAATAATATTGGATTGTGGTTAGCGAAGCGGTCGCAGCTCTCCCCGAATCGAGAAGCGTACGTTGACGGGAATACTGGCCTGCGGCTGACGTATAAAGCTCTCAATGAACGTTGTAATCGAATCGCGAATGCCTTCGTTCTTGATGGGATAGAGAAGGGTGAGCGGGTCGGGCTCTTATTGATGAACAGTGCAGAATTCATGGAAGCCTATTTTGCTTTGGGGAAGATTGGCGCTGTGGTCGTGCCGCTTAATTGGCGGCTGGTCGCGGACGAATTGGAGTTCATTCTCAAAGACAGCGGCACGACTAGGCTTATTTTTAGCGAAGAGTTCATCGAAACCGTCGGGGAGCTACATAGCCGAGGTGAGCGTACGGACGTTGGCCAGTGGCTGCAGGTCGAAGGTACTGAAGACGTTGCGTATTTTGCCGCGGGGTATGCAGAATTCCGAGATGCCGCGGACGATGCCGAACCCGAAATCGGGGCGGTAGGCGATGACATGCTTTACATCATGTACACCTCGGGTACGACGGGGTTGCCCAAGGGCGTTGTCCACACCCATGAGACGTCGGCGTGGGGAGCATTAACCATTGCCGGGACAACCTATTATCAAGAAAGCGATCGATTCCTATCTCCGTTACCGATGTTCCATGTGGGCGCACTTACGCCGCTCACCGTGAATATCTACCGCGGTATTACGAGCGTCGTCATGCGCAACTTTGACCCTGTCAGGGCGTGGGAAATCGTCGATTCGGAGAAAATCACGATCGGATTGTGCGTGCCGGCAATGTTAAATTTTATGCTTCAGGTACCAGAACTCGACCGCTACGACTTTTCGCGGTGGCGGTGGTGCTTATCGGGCGCTGCGCCCGTACCGGAATCATTGATCGAGGCGTACGCGACGCTGGGGATCGAGATTCACCAGGTATATGGATTGACCGAATCTTGTGGACCGGCATGCTTAATTGATGCTGACAATGCTCTCAAAAGGATTGGATCCACGGGCAAGGCCTTTTTTCACACAGATGTCGCCATCGTTCGCCCGGATGGATCACCCTGCGCTACCGAGGAAGCGGGTGAGGTGCTGGTGCGTGGTCAACACGTCATGCGCGAATACTGGAATCGACCTGATGCGACCAACGAAACGATCGTCGATGGTTGGCTCCACACGGGGGACGTGGCTCGTATGGATAAGGAGGGATTCGTTTACATTCAGGATCGTATAAAAGACATGATTATTTCGGGTGGAGAAAACGTTTATCCGGCAGAAATCGAAAACGTTCTGCAGACACACGAGGATGTCTCAGAGGCCGCCATTATTGGACAGCCCAGCGAAACATGGGGCGAATCTCCGTTCGCAATCATCGTTCGTACCAATGAAAAACTAACTCAGGCAGACGTTCTAGAGTTTTGTAACGGTAAACTCGCTAAGTTCAAGATGCCCAAAGGTGTGGTCTTTGTCGATGAGGTTCCGCGCAACCCGAGTGGCAAGATCTTGAAACGTGTTCTTCGTGAGCAGTTTCCCGGGCCAGCTGAGGTTTAGGGTGGACCTTGACGAGTTAGCGCACCGTCTTGGTCCGTTCTGTGAAGCGAAGTACGAAACCACGGATGTGGAAGTTTTCGACGTACATCACATGCCCGGGCATGCCGGTTTCGCGTACGGATTCAGTGTTCGACTTTCCGGTGGGACTGAATCTTGGTTCATTCGTTTACCGCCACCGAACGTCAATTGGCGTGGAACCGCGGACGTACTCAGACAGGTTGAAGTTCTGAATGCTCTTGACGGGACAGACGTCCCGCACTGCACTGTTCGGTGGTCTGGAAGTGATCTCGAATGGTTTGATAGGCCCTACTTTGTTGTCCCGCGACTGGACGGGGACGTAATGCGGCTAGGACCAGGCGAATGGGTTGAAACACTTGGCGAAAAGCAGAGATTCGAACTTGGTCGTGAGGTGATGTCGGCTCTAGCCAAGATTCATAAAGTCGATGTCGAAGCGACACCCTATCTTGGCGATCCGGTTCCCTTCGTCGAGGATGTCGAGCGTTGGGACCGATTTTACGAGCGGGCTGCGGATCCGGAAATGTTGGCCAGAGTTCCAGAGTGCCGGAAGCGGCTACTTGAAACGTTACCCATCGAAGCACCGGTGGGAATATTTCATGGGGATTTTCAAACATCGAACTTATTTTGTTCCGGCGACGGCAAGCTCCTTGCTGTGAACGATTGGGAACTCACAGGAATCGGCGCCACACTTAATGACGTTGGTTGGATTTGTACGTTTAGTGATCGAAAGGCGTGGGGCGGCGAGGGGGCTGGCCGTCCGGTATTCCTGGAACCAGAGCTTCTAATGGACCTCTACGTGGAGGCATACGGCGATCCGCTACCGGACCTCAATTGGTTTCGTGCGTTAGCTGCATACAAGTTCGCGATCATTACCGGTTTTAATCTCAGCCTACATCGGCGTGGCAAACGTGTTGATCCGACTTGGGAGCAGACGCGATTATCCATGGAACCTCTGATCCGTCGAGCGATCGAATTGCTGGACTAATATGCCGGCAGTTATACGGCGTCTTTCAACGGCAGGAAGCGCAGATTCGATTAGAAGCCTAAAAGCCCCTATCAGTTCTTCTTGAGGTTGTAGCAGTCTCACTTGGCCATTTGATGGCGGTTGCGGACAAATACCGGTTGTTGGGCTTGCTGGGTTCAGAAGCTTGCGCTGTGCGGTACACGCGGGTAGGGGATGACGTCCCGTATATTTTCCATACCCGTTATATAGAGAACGAGGCGCTCGAACCCGAGACCGAAACCTGCGTGGGGAACCGATCCGTATCGGCGTAGGTCGCGATACCACCAAAGTTCCTCTTTCATGCCGTCGTCCATACGCTCATCGAGTTTGTCGAGCCTTTCCTCGCGTTGGCTACCGCCAATGATTTCTCCAACGCCCGGTACCAAGACGTCCATGGCGGCGACAGTTTCGTCGTCGTCGTTGGAGCGCATATAGAAGGCTTTGATTGGTTTTGGGTAATTCATCACGATGACAGGCCCGCCCACATGCTTCTCGGTAAGAAATCGTTCGTGTTCGGATTGCAAGTCAAGGCCCCAGCGTACCGGGTGCTCGAACGCCTCGCCCGTTTGCTCAAGAATCTTAATTGCGTCGGTGTATTCGATCCGTTCGAAGACACTTGAGATAACGTTTTCGAGGCGCTCAACAGCTTCGGTATCTATTCTCTCTGCAAAAAAATGCATGTCCTCTGGCACTCGTTCGAGAACCTGGCGAAAGATCGTCTTGAGAAAGTCCTCAGCAAGATCCGCGTTGGTGTGAAGGTCGGCAAACGCTATCTCGGGCTCGATCATCCAGAATTCAGAAAGATGGCGTGATGTGTTGGAATTTTCTGCACGAAACGTTGGACCGAATGTATAAACCTTGCTCAACGCCAAACAGTAGGGCTCCACGTTGAGTTGCCCAGAAACCGTCAGGAATGTTTCTTGATCGAAGAAATCCTCATCGTAGTTTTCTGCCCGGCCGTTGGCGAGATCTAACGTGCTGACGCGGAAAAGTTCGCCTGCGCCCTCGCAGTCACTTGCGGTAATAATCGGGGTATTAATCCAGACAAACTCATTTGCCGCGAAATAGTCGTGGACGGCTTGGGCAACAGCGTTTCGTACTCTCGCGATCGCTCCAAAAGTGTTGGTTCTTGGCCTTAAGTGGGCTACTGAACGCAGATATTCGAAACTGTGCCTTTTTTTTGCGATGGGATACGACTCAGGTTCGTCTACGGTTCCGACGATTTCGACACGCTCGGCTCGAAGTTCTCGGTCCTGACCTTGGCCCCGCGACTCCACGATTTCTCCCGCAACGCACAAGGCGGTCCCGGTCGGGATTTCAGCAATCGATTCGTAGTTAGGTAGCGACTCATCGGCAACGACTTGGAGGGGGTTAAAACAAGAACCATCGTGAACGGCAAGAAACGAAAAGCCACCCTTGGATGAACGTCGCGATCGGACCCATCCGTTTATTTCTACGTGTTTATCGAGTCCGATTTCGTTGTCGAGTACGGCTTTGATGGAGTGGCGTTGCATGTACAACCCGGACCCAAGTACATGTCCTATGATAAAGGAATAGAACTAACTCTGATCGACGTTCGAGATAAAGAGCGTCATGCGTTTGCAACGTTTTTCGAGTCGGTTACGAACGTCCAGCCGTCCACGAGAGCCAGTCGGATTACGTGGGAGTAATCAACGAAAGGCGATTAGTCAGCGAGTTGACCGAGCTTGAGCCGATCCTGAAAACTTTCCAGGTCGAGTTTGGTTCGAAAAGGCGTATGTGATTCCACCCATTGGATGTCTTGTTCTACGTATTTTCGTTCGTCTTTGAGAAATTGGGCGATGGCTTCGCGAAATCCTGCGTCGCGGACCTGTCTCTTATACACATCTCCGAGCCCACGAGACCGAGGCTGATCTCGTATGCCGTCTTCTGCTTGAAAA
>CAXDSX010000080.1:0-10256 GCA_963992075.1 uncultured Pseudomonadales bacterium
AAGACGGCATACGAGATCAGCCTCGGTCTCGTGGGCTCGGAGATGTGTATAAGAGACAGGGTTTGGAACGAATCAATGTTGCCACGTATCAAGCTGTGTCTGGTGCCGGTACTGGTGGGATCAACGAATTGGCTGAACAAACGCTAAACCTTATGAGCGGAAAAGATCTCGAATCACGAGTTCATCCCGTACAAATCGCGTTTAACGCCATCCCTCAAATCGATCTGTTTCAGGATAACGGCTATACCAAAGAAGAAATGAAAATGGTGTGGGAAACCCAGAAAATATTCGAGGATGAACGGATACGGGTTAATCCGACATGCGTTCGTATCCCTGTTTTTTATGGACACTCGGAAGCTGTGCACATTGAAACGAGCGATCCCATCAGTGCTGAGGACGCACGAGAACTATTGGCAAACACCGAAGGCATCGTGGTGCTGGACGAGCAAAATGCGGGTGGCTACCCGACGGCGGCCGTTGATGCGGCTTCAAAGGATGCGGTCTTCGTAGGACGGATTCGAGAAGACATCTCTCATCCGTGCGGACTGAATCTTTGGGTCGTTTCCGATAACGTGCGAAAAGGAGCTGCGCTCAACAGCGTGCAAATTGCTGAGGAGCTGATGCCGCTGTTGGCCTAATAACCAATACCAGAAGTTGAGTTGCGCGTGGTGCGAACGTGGATTCAGCTTAGGATCTTCTGTTAGTACGTTTTGGGGAAATAAAAGCCACTGTGTCGAGGGAAACCATTGCGTTAGGACTTGAATACTTAGGAACGGCATTTCATGGCTTTCAGTCGCAACGTGGTCCCACGACTGTCCAAGATGTTCTCGAAAAAGCGTTGGCGCGCGTTGCTGGTGAATCCATACGGGTTACGGCTGCCGGTCGCACCGATGCTGGGGTCCATGCAACCCACCAGGTGGTGAGTTTCACTGGCCCTAGTCGACCGCTTTCTGCATGGGTTAAGGGGGTGAACTCCGTAATCGGCGACGATGTGGCGGTTATTTGGGCCGAACGTGCTGCAGAGGGTTTTAACGCGCGGCGATCAGCGGCACGAAGACGGTATATGTACGTTTTCGGCGAGGCGGATCCGCGTCCCGCAATAGGGAACGACCTCGCGCATTGGCAGACTAAGGTTTTAGACGTCGAGCGGATGGGGGCGGCGGCACAGATACTAATAGGCGAACACGATTTCTCGTCATTTCGGGCAGCACAATGCCAGGCCCCGACACCTAATCGACGTATCGAAAAGTTGTCCGTTAGTCGAAATGGGCGGATGGTGGTGATTGATACGATCGCCAACGCGTTTCTAATGCACATGGTAAGAAATATCGCGGGGACACTAGAGCAGGTGGGTTTGAACGAACTTGGTATCGACGAAGTCGCGACCCTTTTGGCTGCTCGAAACCGGACTCTAGCGGCTCCCACTGCACCGCCGCATGGGCTGTATCTGGTTCAGGTCACGTATCCCGATTTTTCACGAACGATCAAAGTTCGCCGCCCCGTTATATTAGGCCCGCAGGTGATAGACTAGCGCGCTTTTTTTGGGCACCTCGACAAATGAGCGTGGCAGTGAAGTTCTGTGGAATAACGACGGTGAGAGATGCGCTAGGCGCGGTTGCCGCCGGTTGCAGTGCGATTGGTCTCAATTTCTATGAGAATAGTAGGAGGTGTGTTTCTCTCGCTTCTTCTGAAGCGATCATTAGGTGCATTGGTCGCGAGGTGAAAATTGTGGCCGTTTTTTTGGATCCGGAAGTTGAAGAAGTCTTGACTGTTGTTGAGAAACTGGATGTGGACTACCTGCAGTTTCATGGCGAGGAACCCGCGGAGTTTTGCGAACAATTCCAAGTTCCATTCGTGAAGGCCCGATCGGTGGCGGAAGGATTTGATTTCGAGGAATTCTCCGACAATTATCATCGAGCAACAGCGCTGATGCTCGACTCATCGACCGACCTGGAGCGCGGCGGAACGGGTACAACCTTTGACTGGACTTTATGGCCCAAGTGCACAACAAGAAAGATCATTCTAGCGGGCGGATTGGACGCGACTAACGTGGCACAGGCTATAACGAGCACTAATCCCTGGGCAGTTGATGTTGCGAGTGGAATTGAAAAAGGTAGTGGACCTGCCAAAGACGGTCAAAAAATGGAAGCGTTCATGCGGGAGGTTCGACGTGTCGGCACGAAATCGTAAACCCTACAGCGCACCAGACGGTGGTGGTCACTTTGGGGAATTTGGCGGTCGATTTGTGGCTGAGACGCTGACACACGCTCTCGATGAGCTGACGGAGCTCTACGAGAATTTGACGACAGACGAGGATTTTCGACAACGATTCGAACACGATTTAGCGCATTACGTCGGCCGGCCGACACCTTTGTATGAGGCCCGTCGACTCTCGAGGGAAATTGGTGGAGCGCGCATTTTTTTGAAGCGGGAAGACCTGAATCACACGGGAGCTCACAAGATTAATAACACCGTGGGACAGGCTTTACTGGCAGAGCGGATGGGCAAAAAACGGGTGATAGCCGAGACCGGAGCTGGTCAGCACGGTGTAGCGACCGCAACGGTTGCGGCGCGATTTGGTTTTGATTGTTGTGTTTACATGGGTGAAGAGGATGTGAAACGCCAGGCACTGAATGTATATCGGATGAAATTGCTAGGCGCCGAAGTGATTCCAGTTTCGTCCGGTTCGCGAACGCTAAAAGACGCCATGAACGAGGCAATGAGAGACTGGGTGACGAACGTGGACGACACGCACTACATTATCGGGAGCGTTGCGGGACCTCATCCGTACCCTGCGCTGGTCCGTGACTTTCAAACGGTTATTGGTAGGGAGACGAAAGAGCAAAGTCTCAAACAAGTGGGAAAACTTCCCGATGTGCTGATTGCGTGCGTCGGTGGCGGCTCCAATGCGATGGGTCTGTTTTTTCCTTTTGTGGATGATGACGCTGTTGATCTAATCGGCGTCGAGGCGGCTGGGCTGGGTATTGAGACGGGAAGGCACGCGGCGCCCCTTAACGCGGGTCGACCGGGCGTGTTGCATGGAAGTCGAAGCTATCTTATGGACGATGAAGATGGCCAAATACAAGAAACCCATTCGATATCCGCGGGGCTCGACTACCCCGGTGTAGGTCCCGAACATTCTTATTGGAAGGATGTTGGGCGGGCCACTTATGTCGCGGTCACCGATGACCAGGCTATAGAGGCGTTCCGACTGTTGAATCGGACAGAAGGGATCATGCCCGCATTAGAGTCGAGTCACGCGGTTGCGTACGCCGGCATCGAGGCACTGCGTCGTAACGAAGACGAAATCATCGTCGTAAATCTCTCGGGGCGTGGGGACAAGGATATCCAAACCATTGCCGACATGGATGGGATTCGATTTTGAGTCGTATCGGTCTTCGGCTGGAAACGTACAAACGCGAGGGTAAAACTGCGCTGGTTTCCTTCATCACTGCCGGTGACCCGTCGATCGAAACGACAGTACCTGCGCTCCACGCGCTGGTTAAGGGAGGCGTAGATATTCTCGAGCTAGGCGTTCCGTTTTCAGACCCGGAGGCCGAAGGTCCAGCGATACAGAAGTCGTCGGAACGGGCTTTGGCGAACGGTGTCAATCTAGTGACGGTTGTTGAGATGGTACGTGATTTCCGGCGGATTGATTCTAATACGCCAATACTCCTGATGGGATATTTCAATTCGTTGTTGCGGATGGGCCCTGACCACTTTGCGAAAAGTGTTGTCGAAGCTGGAATCGATGGGGTCATTATTGTCAATCTTCCACCGGAAGAAGCACTAGACATTCAACCTGTATTCTTGGCAGCGGGACTCGATCTCATCTTCTTGATTGCACCGACGACTACCGAGACGCGGACGCGTTCGATCGTTTCTGCAGCGAGGGGGTTCATTTACTACGTTTCATTAAAAGGGGTGACTGGCGCTCGGCATTTGGAGGTTGAGGCGGTTCGAGAGGAAGTGCGGGGGGTTCAGTCGCATACACAACTGCCCGTGATGGTTGGTTTTGGTGTCAACAACGCTGAGGATGCGGGGCGAATCGCGACGTATGCGGATGGCGTGGTCGTTGGTAGTGCACTCGTCCGAACCATGGAAGATCTTCGAGGTTCCGAACGCGAAATCCCCAAAGCGTTAGAAGCTCAAACAAAAAAAATCCGGGCCGCCATGGATGAGACTGACCAAAAAGCCCGCGAGTAGGTCGTTCGCAATACATATTATTTGATGCCGGGTTAACGCGTGATACGAGATGAATCGCCTGCCGTAAAAGGATGGCTTGCCCGAATCGGGCGGGAACATCCGAAGAATGTGCTTGACGGACTAGAGCGGGTGCACGATGTTGCTACGCGGTTGGGGGTCTTGCGGCCAGCGCGAAAGGTGATCGTGGTGGCTGGAACCAACGGCAAGGGTTCCACGGCGATTTTCCTTGAGCAGGTACTACTGTCCTCTGGCGCTCGTGTTGGTGCAACCCTGTCACCACACCTGCATATCTTTAACGAGCGGATTAGATTGCACGGCGAAGAGGTGGCCGACCGTAGTTTGATCGAGAGTTTCGAGGCCGTAGAAGCTGCCCGAAACGGGGTACCACTTAACTATTTTGAGTATGCCGTCCTTGCCGCACTCACTTGTTTTCGTCGCGAGGATCTAGATTTCGCGATCCTCGAGATCGGTCTCGGTGGTCGTCTCGACGCGTTCAATATCATCGATGCAGACGTCAGCATTATTACTAGCGTCGGTATTGATCACGAGGAATACCTTGGTTCCGACAGAGAGAGTATCGGCCGTGAAAAAGCTGGCATATTACGACCCGGTAAACCATTGATTTTCGGTGAACCCCAAATGCCGGGCTCGGTTGAGCGACGGGCGAAGGAGCTCGGGGTAGAAACCTATCTTGCCGGGCGAGACTTTCAAGATCATAGAGATCCGAGTGGCTGGCGAATCGAAGTCACCGAGGGTAGTGAAACTAGGGAGCATAGATACAGAGAAAAGCCCTCGGTCGCGGCGGAGAATGCGGTTGTCGCACTCCAGGCCGCTGCGCTAGTCGGGGTATCGCTAGACTCCGAGTTCATTTCGAATGCGCTCAACGTTCGCCTACCAGGACGCTTCGAAGTGGTGGATAAGATGGACCGTACTTGGGTTTTCGATGTCGCGCATAATCCGGACGCAGCTCGGTTTTTGTTGGAACAATTGAAGAGGCGTTATCCGGGGCGCAAGTTCACGGGGTTATTTGGATGCTTCATGGACAAGAACGCCGGTCAGATATTGAGTGAGTTGAGTGGAGTCTTGGGTCAAGTGGTCTACGCGGACACTACCGGGCCACGCGGACAGCTCGCGATTGAACTTGAACGCAAGGTTAATTATGGAACTGCAGTATCCGTCGGTGGGAAGATCGAGACTACTGTTGATTACCTCATCGATACGACGCAGAGTAGCGACCTAATCCTCGTATTCGGGTCCTTTGATTTAGTCGAGCGAATGCGCCATTGGTTATTTTCACGATAACTAACTATCAGCTAAGCCTATGAAGGAGATGACTCGATATCGGGTCACAGGAACGATCGTCCTAGTCTCCCTGGCGACGATATTTCTGCCGATGCTATTCGACGGGGGCGGGCTCGAACCGGAAATGGTCGAACCGTTACATTTTGACGGGGTTGAACTACGACAGGCTATTGACGCAATCGATTTCTCGATAGTCGTTCCGGAGGATATTGCCGAGGTACCTGAGTTGAAAGCGGCGTTGGATGCGCGCGAAGAGCTTCGTGAAACCATTGACGAAAAAGGTTATCTAGAAGACAGCGGTACTCGGATTGGTGATCCCGTTTTGTCGATCGAAGATACCTCGACCATCGCATGGGCGGTGCAGGTTGGTAGTTTCGATCAGTCTGAAAATGCGACGGCGTTGCGCGACCGCTTGCTGGGCGATGGTTATGCAGCTTGGCTTTCGGACATACGCAAAGCTGGGAGCAATCGAACCCGAGTTGCCATTGGGCCCATGCTATTGCGTGCCGATGCTGTCGCTGTACGGGAAGAGCTTGTTGGTAGATACGACGGATTGGAAGCACTAATCGTCGGTTTTGGCCAATGACCGGTTGGAATCTCGCGGACATCGTCATTTTAGTTGTGATACTGGTCTCGGCCGGATTCGGAATGGCACGTGGACTCGTGCGAGAAACCGTTGCTCTTGCAATCTGGTTGGCCGCGTTCCTGAGCGCCACCATGTTTGCCGAATCGACGATGAATCTCGTCCAGTTCGAATGGATGGAGGGATTGTCTGAGCAGGCGCAGCAAGCTTTCCGATACTCCGGCGCCTTTGCTGCGATATTTATTGGAGTTCTCATCGCAGGAGCGATCTTGCAGTGGTTATTGGGTAAGCTCGTACACGGATCAGGCTTGACTGGGACAGACCGAACGCTCGGGTTTTTCTTTGGCGGAGCGCGAGGCGCTATACTAGTGATTGTTGCTCTGGTGGCGGTCGAGTCGTCTCAGGCGGAAACGGCGTGGTGGCAAGAGTCGATGATTCGACCCTATTTGATGGCGTTTGAGTCAGACGTCGTGCGGCTCTTGGGATTCATTAAAGAAGCTCTGCGAGGTTAAACATAGCATGTGCGGCGTCGTTGGAATCGTAGGCAAGGGTCCTGTTAACCAGGACATCTATGATGCGCTGACCGTCCTACAGCATCGCGGACAGGATGCTGCCGGGATAGTCACGGTTGACGGCGACAGACTTCATCTCCGAAAAGACACCGGACTCGTTAGCCAAGTTTTCGAACAACGTCATATGCAGAGACTGGCAGGAAGGATGGGCATAGGACACGTGCGCTATCCCACCGCGGGAACTAGCAGCTCAGCGGAAGCTCAACCGATGTACGTTAATTCCCCTTACGGAATAAGTTTGGCGCACAACGGAAATCTAACGAACGCGGACGACCTCGTCGCTGATGTCTTCCGGGCGGAATTACGCCATGTAAATACCGAATCCGATTCTGAGATTCTACTGAACGTCTTCGCCCACGAGCTCGATAAGCTGGGTGCATTTGTTCCAGGGCCGGAACACATTTTTGAAGCGGTATCAGGAGTCCATGCGCGTTGTTCCGGAGCTTACGCGGCTGTCGCAATGATCATGGGAGGGGGCATTGTCGGATTTAGGGATCCGCATGGAATAAGGCCGCTGGTGTATGGCTGTCGTGACACACGTGGTGGTGGTGAGGAATATATGATCGCTAGCGAGAGTGCAGCGTTAGCCGTGCTCGGTTTCGAGATTATGGGCGATGTCGGTCCTGGCGAAGCGGTCTACATAGATGTAGAGGGCCATTTACACGTGCAGCAATGTGCCGATGAACCAAGCTTAACGCCATGTATTTTTGAACATGTTTATCTGGCTCGTCCCGATTCGATCATGGACGATATATCTGTACACAAAGCTCGGTTGAGAATGGGCGAAAAACTCGCCGATCGGATCTTGGAACGATTCGACAAAGAGGGTCATGAAATCGACGTAGTCATGCCCATACCTGAAACCAGTCGGACGGCGGCCCAACCTATTGCGCATCGGCTGGATGTCAAATTACGAGAAGGGTTTGTCAAGAACCGATACGTTGGACGCACCTTTATCATGCCCGGTCAAAATCAGCGAAGAAAATCTGTTCGGCAAAAACTCAACGCGATCGATCTTGAGTTCAATGGGAAGAATGTGCTGTTGGTGGAAGATTCCGTAGTTCGAGGCACGACGATGCAAGAGATTGTGCAGCAGGCTCGAGAAGCTGGAGCTCGAAAAGTTTTTGTCGCTGTCGCGGCACCACCGGTTCGATATCCGAATGTATATGGCATCGACATGCCGACCGCCACAGAGTTCGTTGCATACAATCGTACGGACGATGAGGTAGGTAGCTATTTAGGCGCTGACTGGCTGATCTATCAGAGCTTGGATGATCTCGTCGATTCGGCGCGAGAAGGAAATCGCGGGATCAATAGATTCGATTGCTCGGTCTTCGATGGCGACTACGTCACGGGCGATATCGATGACGCGTATCTGGAACGACTGTCTATGGATCGGAACGACGAATCGAAGCAACGTCGTGACGCAGAAGTAACCGAAGGGCCGACTGTTATCGAACTCCATAATCATGCTTGATACTTGAGTCGCGTTGACTACAACGCGATCGGCGAGCACGGCGGAGGGAGCGTACGGGCTGGATGCGATGATGCTTCATTGGTTACTGGTGTCTTGAATGTTGGATAACCGAAAGACTCCATGTATAGGCGTGTGCTCGACAACATACGGCGATTTGGTTTGTAGGGGGTGTAAGCGTTTTTCCCACGAGATCGTTGATTGGAACGGTTACGATTCGGATCAGCGGAAGCGAGTGTGGTCGCGTCTGGGCCAACTCCATCACGAAAGTGTTAAGGCGTGCGTACGGGTATACGATCATATTCGATGGCGACAAACGGCAGATTTGCTGACTGACGCCGAGCCTAACGAGTTCGCACCACTTGTTCTGAGTGTGTTGAGAAATGTTGTACAAAAACCGATGGAGGCTGGACTCGAACCTCTAGGCTTGCCCCCGGACGCGAATTCGAGTGATGTATTGCGATCGATCGACCGAGAGTTTTACGTTCGCTCGACCGCCTATTATGAACGCAGTTTTAAGACGCTCGCTTTATGATTCCGGCAGCAATAGCCGACTATCTGCGTGTCCCGACGCCACAGGCTTGGATTGAGAGCGCGATATTAAACATCGACCTACTTTTAATCGATCATGCCAATTGCGAAAAAAAAGCGGCTAGTACTGCTTTGTCGCTTCTCTATCGATACGTGGAAAAACCCGACCTTTTACAACGATTGTCGAGACTGGCTCGAGAAGAATTACGGCACTTTGAGCAAGTTGCGCGCGTCATCGAAAAGCGAGGTGTCGCCTATGATTATGTATCAGCGAGTCGTTATGCGGGAACGCTTAATAAGTTGATCCGCCCTGACGAACCACAACGACTGGTAGATACCCTATTGGTTGCCAGCGTTATCGAGGCACGAAGTTGCGAGCGTTTCGCGTTGCTCGCCGGCATGGTCGATGCGGGCCTTGAAGGCTTGTATCGAAGTCTTTTAGATTCAGAAAAGCGACATTTCGATGAATATAGAAGGCTCGCGATGGAATATGGAGACGAAGAGGATGTACGGGCACGTGTCGACGTGATTCTAATGACGGAAAATAACTTGATAACTACGGCGGACCGAGAATTTCGGTTTCACAGTGGCCCGACGGTTAATCTCCATGCAGGACCCGTCTAGATAGAAAAACACTCCAAACTGATGTTGCCGTCTTCGATACGGGTAAGCCAGCCACACCGGTTCCAATCTCCGAGCACGTACCTGGTTTTCGAGTCGTCCATTCGATGAATCGCGGGTCGATGAGTGTGCCCGTGTACGAGCACATCGCATTCGTTTTCTTCCATTACGGACAGGACGACCTCTCCGGTCACGTCCATGATGTTCTGAGCTTTGTTCGCATTCGACTGGCGACTTTGTTCGCGCATTTCACTTGCAAGGTTGATGCGTTCTTGCAACGAGAGACTAAGGATGTCGCTTTGCCAATCTGCTGACCGGACTACCATACGCATTTGCTGATACGCCTCGTCTTTTGTACAGAAAGCGTCTCCGTGAGATAACAGAATTCGTACCCCCGCGACTTCAATCGTGGTCGGGTCGTCGATTAGACGAGCGCCTGTGTCCATTGCGAATTTCGAGCCGATGAGGAAATCACGGTTGCCATGCATGAAGTATACGGCGGATCGTTTGGCACAAATTGCGAGGATTGAGCGGATCTTATTCGCGAATTCACTATCATCGTCGTCGCCGACCCAAGCCTCCACTAAATCGCCGAGGATGTAGATGGCTTCAACTTTTTCCGATTCATGGAGCAGTAAGTTTCTAAGAGCGCCGAGCCTTTTCGGAACCGTAGTGTCGAGGTGAAGGTCCGATATGCATATTTGGCTCAAGGTGCAGTTGTCCCCGCCGCTTCCATCAAATTTTCGAGTATCGATACCCGAGTCATCGGTCCAACGCCGCCGGGGACCGGAGTTAACCAGCCGGCCACTTTCACCACGCTGTCGAAATCAACATCTCCCCGAAGCGATCCATCTGAATGACGCTCGATTCCGACGTCAATCACTATCGCTCCGGGTTCTGTCTCTTATACACATCTCCGAGCCCACGAGACCGAGGCTGATCTCGTATGCCGTCTTCTGCTTGAAAA
>CAXDSX010000081.1:0-10070 GCA_963992075.1 uncultured Pseudomonadales bacterium
TTCAAGCAGAAGACGGCATACGAGATCAGCCTCGGTCTCGTGGGCTCGGAGATGTGTATAAGAGACAGCCCTGAGGGCGGATAAAATAACGTTGGCAATTCTAGATGCAACACTCAAGACGTACGAAGATCCGGACTCGGTTCGCAAGAAAATTCCTCTTTTACAAACACTCACGCTACCTCGAAAGACGTTGGGTCATCGTGGCAAAGTGCTCGCTAAACTTCTAAAGGATCGACTCGACGGTTTCACCATCGAAATCGTGGATAGCAAAACGCAGATTGGTAGTGGTGCACTGCCCGATCGGCTCATCGACAGCCTCGCCATAAGAATTTCACATACTAAAACTGCGGAAATGAGAGAACTGGCATCCAAACTTCGTGACCTCACCCCCCCAGTCATTGGTCGAGTACAAGACGATTCCTTAATGCTCGATCTTCGCGGAGCGGAACCGATGGAGGAGCTCACTCGAACGCTGGGAAATCTGACGTGATAGTGACACTCGCCGGGCATGTCGATCATGGCAAGACGTCAGTCGTCAGGGCATTAACCGGTACCGATACCGACCGTCTCGTAGAAGAGAAAGAACGCGGATTAACCATCGATTTGGGTTTCGCGTATTCGGACCTGGCGGGTCACCGTATCGGTTTTGTGGATGTCCCGGGACATCATCGCTTCATCCACAACATGGTCGCAGGCGTTGCTGGAATGCAGCACGCCCTTCTCGTGATCGCAGCAGACGATGGCGTCATGCCACAAACACGCGAGCATCTGCAAATTCTTTCACTACTAGGACTTAAGACCGGGACTATTGCACTGAGCAAGATTGACCGAGTTGGCGATTTCGAGGTCAAGAATCGACAGGAAGAAATAAGAGACTTCGTTAAAGGTTCTTTCTTGGAGACTGCGAACATCGTCGCGATCTCGTCGGAGGATGGTGAAGGGATCGACGCCCTACGCGAAGCCCTAGCAAACGCTGCGGCCCAGCATTCGATCGAAGATCGGTTGCCACGGGAATTTCGGTTGGCCGTCGATCGATCATTCAGTCCACGCGGCGTCGGGACCGTCGTCACGGGCACGGTGGTCGAAGGGCAATGCGCTGTCGAGGACGAACTTGTTCTCGGGTCGGACGCAACTCCTGTCCGCATACGCGGTTTGCACGTGCAGAATCAAACCGCTTTAACCGCTCGGTTAGGCGATCGGACTGCCATGAATCTGGCTGGCGTCGACGCAGATCAAATAAAACGTGGCGATTGGATTACAAGAAACACGGTACGTCTCCCGACAACAAACATAACGGTTCAACTTTCAGTCTTACCTGACTTTCCACGAAAGGTTCGACATCGGTCTCCCATCCACATTTATCATGCGACCAGTCACCACTTGGGCCGAGTTGCGCTGCTCGAGAGTAACGCGGCTGATCCCGGAAGTGGGCAACTTGCCGATCTGCTGGTTGAATCAGAGATGCACGTCAAAGTCGGCGATTCGCTGATTATTCGAGATCACGACCTTGGAAGAACCATGGGCGGAGGCCTAGTTGTTGCACTCGATGAACCCAATGCGCGACGTCGCAGCCCGGCACGATTAGATATGCTCACCCGTCTGCAGTTGGCGTCTATACAACTAGATCCCTCCAAATCCTTATTGGCTCTGTGTGCCCAAAGACCGGTGCATTTCGACCGGTTTCGTCGTTCCTGGAACCTAACCGAATCCGACGCCGAAAGACTCAGAAGCTTGCCACCATTAACGTTCAAGAACGATTTCGTATTACACGAGGAATACCTCAGCACACAAACAAAGGCCTTGACCACAAGACTTGAAGAGCACCATCGTCTGGTATCGGACAGCGAGGGTATTGAGCTTGAAAGCTTGGCCACGCTCATCGGTCAACCGATTGATGCAAGCCGGATTGTTCTCGCTTGTGCGGTGGATGACGGGGCGATTAAATTAAGGAGCGGTCGCTACGCCCTTGCAGGCCATCAAGCAGATATCCCTACGGCGGTCGTCGCGTTGTTTGAACAAGTGAAGCCGTTGTTGGATCAGGCACAGCCTCCGAGCTCGGGAGATTTAGCCAAACAACTCGGGATACCCCTGTCAAAACTCGAGAAGGAAATGCCGTCGCTAGTAAAATTCCGGTTGTGCATTCAGATCTCTACGAATCGTTACTACCTGCCTGATCAGATTGCACAACTAACTCAAACCGCGATCGATCTCGCCGAACACGATAATTTCACCGTGAGAGCTTTCCGCGATTCAACCGGCGTCGGACGCAATATCGTCATCGAGATTCTCGAATATTTCGACCGAAAAGGTTTCACCCGGCGTAGCGGTGACTCGAGGCAAATCGTCGGAACGGTAGACCAAGTTCTTGTCTGACGACCGCACTGGCGGGACGTACCTGATTAACGTCTAATCGTTTGCGGAAGAGTATCGTCTCCGGTGGGGCGCGCGGCCTTCAAAGCCGTTGAGATGCTTAATAGGCGTCTGGTGGGTTCGACTCCTACCTCTTCCGCCACTCAATATCACTATCTTACTGATTATATTGAGTATTTAAGTGGACTAAGGAGTACGGAAGTACCAGCGCGACCGTTGCGCTTTGGCTCGTCCTAGCTTATATCCGTGAAATGCTATATTGCTTCTAATACAGCATTGCCAAATTGTGAGATCCAGGATGAAGCCCGCATTCGGTAGCCCTGCAGAAATAGACACGCGCCTTGAAGCGGCCGAATCGGCCGGGCTCATTAAGTTGAGACCTATATCGGCGAAACTAGGCGTAGAGGTCGAAGGGGTTGATCTCAAAAACAAACTCTCCGCCGAACAGATCGCCGTGGTCTACGACACGTTAATCCGCCACAAAGTCCTGGTCTTCAAGAAAATCGGTCTGAACCATGAACAACAAGTCAGGTTCACTTACGAACTGAGCGGGGCCTCTCCGAATATAGGCGCTCCCACCATCGGTCACACGGTCTTTGGTCACGTGGACAAATATCCAGCGATCTTTTCTGTCTACCAGGGGGAGAAGTCAAAGCCAAGGAACATGGAACGTTATGAGGCCAACGCCGCAACACATCCCTGGACGGGATATCACTGCGACATCACCGCCTGCGTGAACCCTCCAAGTATCGGGATGCTCCGCGGCGAGATCATCCCGGAGGGCGTTGGCGATACAAACTTCGGAAACCTAGCGGCTGCATATGAAACGCTCGACGAGAGCACCAAGGAGCAAGTGGCGACCCTGCATGCTGAACATGAGTACAAGTTCGGTCAGACAAAAGGCACTGAAGCAGGCGACTCCATCGCTAGTAGGAGGATGGTAAGCCACCACCCGCTGGTCGCCGTGCACCCAGACACAGGGGAGAAGATCCTCTTCAATTCGCCAGGCTTCCTGAAATTTGTAGTCGGGATGAGCGATAAAGACAGCACCGCGTTACTCCACAAGATCTGGGAGCACTCCGTGGAATACACCATTCAACATGTATGGGACCAAGGGGACCTGGTGGTCTGGGACGAGCGTTCCACAACGCATCGCGCACCAACGGATATTTACTCATCCGGTACCGAGCGGCAGCTGTACCGAACAACACTGGTGGGGCAGCAATTGCGTGGCCTCGACGGTAGCGTTTCCCAGATCATTCAGGGAGAACCGATGCTTTCGTGTGAAGAAGAACTTGCGTCGCAAATGCACGTCGGACGGACGGGGACCTCGCTCACTGGTAATGGTTTCGGGGGCGCCTTCCCCGAACCGAGTTCTTGAAGATAACGACGACACCCACCTACCACCGGGGCTGAGGCCGCGTTTGGCGCAGAGGGTTTTGCGTACCGCAAAGCGTTTGAAATTTGAGCACTACGATAACGGAAGAAAATCTTGCACCTACCTCTTCCGCTGGATTAAGCGTTAAATAGAGGTCACGCCGCTCTAATCTTAGGAATAATAGCTTCGAACTCAAACGGTAACGCGCCATGGCAATCAAGCTACCCTCTATCAATAATCCTCTAAAGAAGTCTCTTGATGCCCTAAAAAATGTGTCCGAGGCTTTGTCCGATTCGTTCAAAACGCTAGAAGTGGGGACGAGAAGCGACGGCGCGCTAGATACAGATGCCCGGATCGCCTTCGACTGGGTCATGTATGACGACACCGGCAATCCCTATTACGCGCTCGAGTGTCTAAAAATCTGCCGGGAGAACGGTCAAACACCACCTCCCGAAGTGCAGGAGTATTTTGACAGTGTCGTAAACGATGCCTTGGCGTACGGCGATTTAAGGAAAGCACTCGATCCAAAACAAAAGAACGCCTTCGACGTCTATAAGAAGCAGCGGCGGAACGTCGAGGCGGTGGTTCATTACATTACATTGGTCGAAAATGGTACGGCCAAGACCGAAGCCCGGAAACGAGTCAGTCCAAATCTCGAGAAACCCATTGGTGACCGCCAACTCGAACGGATCACGGATAAGTACGAGCATTTAGTCAACAAACGATTCCCTCGTTTACGGAACTAACCGCGAGTACAGACCGAAACACTTGAGGCCTCGGATTTCAGAGGCGAGATCCATATGAACCTGAGATCAGCGCACGGACTTCGAGACCACCCTTTTAATCCGTCGTCACAACCATTGTGGCAATGTATTCTCTGATCTCTTCTGCCGTCGTGCGGGTTGCTGACTCAGCAACGGCCCCCTGAATAAGCGCATCCCCATCAAAGCCGAAAAGATATCGAAGTAACAGCAAACCATCCGTAAGCGCTTCCGTCTTACCGTCGGCATCAATATCGATCTGGCCCAAGTTTGTTTCTAAGTAGGTAGCAATGGCCGCAGGTTCGATGCGCGTGGCAGAGTCCGTCATGGCGCCATCTATCAACGACGAATCGGCGAACCCAAATAAATGACGGAGCACAAGCAAGCCGTCCGTTAGTGCAGCCGTCACACCATCAACATCGATATCAAGGTTAAAACAGCCACTGCACGAATTGCGGTCCATCGGATCGGTCCCGTCAGCAGCTTCTTGCACGTCGGAAACGCCGTCACCGTCATCATCGGAATCCGCATTGTTACCTAGACCATCACCATCAGTATCCAGAGACTCCGAAGCATCGACGGGAAAAACATCCGCAGTGTCCGGGATGCCATCCCCGTCGTCGTCCCTGTCGCACGCATCGCCGGAGCCGTCACCGTCGGTATCCGTCTGCAGCGCATTGGTCACCAACAGGCAGTTATCTAGTGCATCCAAGACACCATCAGCGTCATCATCGGCGTCAGCGTTATTGCCAATACCGTCGCCATCGGTATCCGAAGATTCCGACGAGTCGGTAGGAAAGGCGTCGGCCGAATCGGTAACGCCATCGTTATCATCATCATCGTCACAGGCGTCACCCCGGTTATCGCCGTCCGTATCGAGTTGACTGGTACTGACAATCAGAGGGCAATTGTCCAGTGCATCCGCGATGCCGTCCGCGTCATCGTCATCGTCGCACGCATTGCCCGTTCCGTCAGCATCAGTATCAAGCTGGTCTGTGTTGACTACCGAAACGCAATTGTCGATGGCATCGTCGACCTCATCCCCATCAATATCGATCTTGAAAAGAACCGCCAATTCATTCTCAAGGTAGCTCGCATTGAATACCACTTGGCTACCGACCTTACCGTCTGGGCTCGCCAGACCCACCGTCGCGCTGTCAGAGGTCATTCCGTCTCGAAAATCCAGGTACTGAATCAGTATTCGTCCGTCGGATTTGAGAATGAGTTCCGCATCCAGGCGGCTCGTTTCGTTCACCCACTCACCGTAATCATCAAATTGGATAACTAGATCGCCATCCACAAGCTGGTAATACACGTTGGAGTCGCTTCGAGGGTACAAATCGTCCCACATCCACGCGATCGCATTGTTGTACCCGTAGGAGTTTGGGGTAGCGTGATTGTCGACGGTGAAATACTTATCGCCAAAGCTGATAGCTCCGTTTGATTGCACGTAGAACTGCGTCTTTGTCTCTCCAAAAAATTCGAAATCGAACCCAATATCGAACGGACCAACGTGATTGTCGTCGCTTAAGCCTGTGATCTCTGTGCCAGTCGCCGCGATATCGAGCCAAGTGAAGCTAGGTCCTCCTACCGATTTATTGTCCGACCAACTGTACCGCTCGCAGGCATCACCCATACCATCAGCATCAGCGTCCAACTGATCGAGGTTAATGACGAACGGACAGTTATCGACACCATCATCGATTCCGTCTCGATCGACATCAAAACTGAAAACAATCGCTAACTCATCGTGCAAGTAACTCGCGTTGTACGCGGCTCGCATTCCGTGGGTCCCGTCGGCATTTTGAACGCCTACAGTGGCACTCGTGAGTTCCATCTCATTCGCAAAATCCAAATATTGGAACACGATATCGCTGTTTTTCTTGAAGATAACCTCGGCGTTAACACGTCCCGACTCACTGGCGTACTCACCATAATTCACAAACTGGATCACCAACTTGTCGCCATCGATCAGTTGGTAATACACCTTTGTAAAAATCCGCGGATACAGGTCATCCCACATCCACGCGATCACTGGAACCGGCAAATCTTCGGACGGAATCAATTGGTTTTCCGGACCAAAGGTTAGGTCGTGAAAACTAATGACGCCGTTGGACTGAATATAAAACTGCGTATGCGGATCGCCGTGGAACATGAAATCAAAACCGATGTCGAACGGCCCCACGTGGTTATCGTCGGTTAAGCCCGTAATTTCGGTGCCGGTTGCCGAAATGTCGATCCAATCAAAGGCAGGGCCTGACTCGGAATCGCTGTCCCGCCAACGAAGGCCAATTCCGGGGTCGTCGTCATCGCAAACATTCCCGATACCGTCGTTGTCGGTGTCGATCTGCTGTGGATTTGATCTCAATAGGCAGTTATCGATCGCGTCGGCCACGGTATCGCCATCGTCATCAAGATCCGCGTTGTTACCTACCCCATCACCATCGGTATCCACCGCTTCCGAAGAATCGAGCGGAAACGCATCGGCGGTGTCCAGCACACCGTCCGCATCATCGTCGTCGTCACAGGCGTCACCGAGACCATCCGAATCCGTATCAAGCTGACTTTCGCTGACCAACAACGGGCAATTGTCGGACGAATCGGGCGTACCATCGCCGTCGTCGTCATCGTCGCTATTGTTACCGACACCGTCGCCGTCGGTATCCACCCACTCATCACTGTCGTCTGGAAACGCATCAACAGTGTCGGCCACTCCATCACCGTCGGCATCATTTTCGATCGCAAAATCGGCATCCGAAATCGCAAAAAAGACATGGTCCGAACCCTTGACTTTGAATCGCGCGGCCGCGACCTCAAGATCCGGCAATAACACCTCATGCGATCCATCGTTTGGGACTCTTTCAGCGAGGGTAACGGAGTACAAAGCACCGCCATTCATCGACAGAAAAATATCGACGTGGGTCGCGTTAACGGGAGCTTTATCGGTGTTGGCGACATCCCAGGTGATCGTTTGCGTGGTGTTTCGCGCATAAGCAGCAGTCGTGGACCGAACCAAAAAGGGACCAGCAGCATCGGTGACCGAATAACTGACCGAGTCGTCGACGACGCCACCACCACCGGCCCGGTTGTCACGCACCGTCGCCTTAAACGTCAAGTCACGAGCGTACGTAGGTAATCGCTCACCAATCACGGTCGTGTTGGCCGTCAGATCCGACAACCGAGGAAAGACTCGCGTGGCACCGGTCGTTGAGGGTGACCACGATCGAAATATCGGTTGATTTCCAGTCGGCTGCGAGAGGTCGTCATCACTACTCGCCGTCGCGGGTCCGAGGTCGAATTGCTCCCAGATGTATGTCAGCGCGTCTTGATCGAGATCGCCACCCACCATCGTCAATTCAAAGGGCGTTGAGACCGGAATGGAAAGGTCCGCTTGGGGCATGGTGACGGTGGGCGGCGAATTACCCGTCTGTTTGATCGTGGCACACGCGTTACCACCGCCGTTCACAGAGAAACTGACGATTTCGTTGTAACTCGCGTTGTGAAAATACCCATCTCCCGAGCTCTGTAGGTTGGGCGCGCAAAGGCCCCCATACGCCATAATCGTTGAGCCGCTACCCGGCTCGTACGCACCACCGCCATAACGATTGCCACCGCACGAATTGTTGAAGGTGTGGGTCGCCCCAAATTGGTGCCCCATTTCGTGGGCGACAAAATCGATATCGAAGGGGTCACCAATCGGCGCACTTCGTCCCGTGACACCATGCGCTTTGTCGCCTCGGCAAACTGAGCCCAGGACCGCCACACCACCGCCCGCGGTACTGAAAATATGGCCAATATCGTAATTGGCAGTTCCGATGACAGCATCAATATTGCTTTGGTTCTCGCTCAAAAGCGTGCCACCGTCATCGTTGGTGTAGGGATCTTCCGCAGCGTTCGTGTAGACCAACAAATCGTTGTCAGCGACTAACACCATACGAATGGACACTTCGCGCTCGTAAACGCCATTAATGCGATTCATCGAGGTACTCATCGCGGCCACTGCGCCTGCGACAGTGCCACCATGAAAGGCCGTGTATTCCCCGGTGGCGGCCAACGCTAATCGGTAGGTTCTAAGTTCCGTACCTGAAGAGGTCTTTTGTGCAACGACTTCCTTTTTGCGCCGGATGTCTTTGGTATCTGGCTTCCGACTAATAACGTCATCGAACTTCGAGTCGACCGGTTCGTCACGCCGAATCGGCGGTAGCTCTTGAAAGACACGAACGTTATTTTTCTCGTAATCCGTTTTCCAATAGCTGATGTAGTTTTGTAGATCATTCGGCGTGTATGGGTCGATGTAGTACGTGCCACGCTCGCTAATCACGGCACCGTGGAACCCCTGAGGTGTGACGTCGAATCGAAGCGTCGCCGTTGGATCGTCGATTCCCTGACCCGCGTACGTCTTAATCGCTGGAAACTTCGCCGCCAGTTCCGGGGCCATCACTGGGGACTCGACAATTCGGAATTCCTGGTCTGTCCCATCCGGCAAGGGAATCGTGATTTTGTATTCGGACCCGCGTAATGCAACATCGTTTTCATGTGGAACCATGGCTAATTTAGGTCGGAATAGCGCTAGGTCGATACGGACGTTGCGGTATGAAGATGGAACAATAAAGCGCTCGTCCGTCGACATCGGTTCGGAATCATCAACCCAAAAGAAAGCGGGCTCCGCTCCGAACATCGGGCTGAACGAAAGGAATAGAAGCAGCAACTCGAAACATTTGCGACGAATCACTTCGCCCGTGATTGCTCGTAGCCAAGGGCGATCGCTTTCACTCATAACAATTCGGTCGCTTCCAGCGGTTGTCGACCATGAACCCAAGACACCGTCGTCTCAGAACCAGGTTGCTTAAGTGCAAGAACGGTCCATAACTGCGCGAGTTCATGGATTCGGATCGAGTCAATGGTGATAAGGACATCGTCGAGCGTCAGTCCACAACGGGCCGCAAACCCGTCTTTATCGACCTTCGTAATCGCCAGGCCTACCGGTGTTTGTTGAACGGTCGCCCCAAGACTCGAACCCCAACGAGTATCCGGTGCGTGCACGCGTCGTTCAAGATAGAGCCGAAAATTGGCAACAATCTGCAACCAGTGCGTTTCAAACATTTCCTTAAACGGGAAGAGCGAAGAATCAAATCCATGCTGCTCGATCTGGACCCTCGTCGGCCATCCCGATGCGTTCGCGGGTTCCACGCGGATCGTAATTTCGGTTTCCTTACACGGCGAATCGTCCTTCTGGCATCTCAACCAACAGCGTTCCGGCTCGTATTCTAAAACTCGCGCTCGGCAGCCTGGTAAATTCGAGTCTCGTGACGGAAAGCCTGGGATTCGGCACATCTCACCTTTCATGTCGAAGCGGCAATTCTCCCAAACCTCATACCTCGGCAATTCGAGATTGAAAATAGCCTTGAACCCTTTATCCACGTTGCAACCAGACGAGCCAGAGCTGGGATTCCAAGGATCGACCCCTTGAACCACCGGTACAACCCCAACGTCCCACAACTGTCTCTTATACACATCTCCGAGCCCACGAGACCGAGGCTGAGCTCGTATGCCGTCTTCTG
>CAXDSX010000082.1:0-9906 GCA_963992075.1 uncultured Pseudomonadales bacterium
TTTCAAGCAGAAGACGGCATACGAGATCAGCCTCGGTCTCGTGGGCTCGGAGATGTGTATAAGAGACAGCTCTTGTAATACGACCGGGTGGCGTTTGGATCAATCCCATGATGCTTTGGACTGAGACCGTCTTGCCGCAGCCGGATTCACCCACTATTGCGAGTGTCTCGCCCTCATTAACGTTAAAGCTTGCTCCACGGACGGCTTGAACCCAACCGCCATGTACTTCGAATTCAACGTGCAGATCGCTGACCTCAAGGAGCGCCATAGGCTATTCCGCTGCACGCATGCGCGCGTCCAGCGCATCGCGTAACCCGTCACCGAGTAGGTTGAATACCAAAACGGTGAGGCTAATGAATACCGCTGGAAAGACAAGCTCGTGCGGCGCCGTTAGCATGGTCTTGATACCTTCGTTGCACATGCTTCCCCACGATGGATTAGGCGGTGCGACCCCCATTCCGATGAAGGACAAGAACGCCTCGGTGAAAATTGCGCCGGGTACAGCGAACGTCAGTGTGACGAGAATTACCCCCATCGTGTTGGGGATCATGTGCCTAACGATCAAATACATAGATCCGGCGCCTAGTAAACGTGACGCGCCGACGTATGCCTCCTCTCTTATTTGAAGGATCTGACCACGGACGAGACGAGCTGTTGCGGGCCAGCTAAGTAAAATCATTGCGAGCAACATCGCGAATACGCCACTTTCCCCCGGCCCTGTATTGAAAACCATTTTGAATAGAATCATGAAAAGGAGGAACGGCAACGCAACCACGAAGTCCGCAAACCTCATCAGCAATTGGTCCCACCTCCCGCCAGCAAAGCCAGCGATGCTGCCATACAAAATACCGACCATTACGTATAAAAACGGCGCAACGATTCCGATGAAGAGTGATACGCGAGCACCATGCATGAGTCGCGCGAGCATGTCGCGCCCGAGGTAATCGGTTCCAAGCGGATGGAAATCAAGGTAAACGACGTCGCCGATCAATGCCGATCCGTTTCGTTCGGAAAGACCTCGTTCAATCGCCTCGCTTGTTGTGATTACGCGCGTTACCGGGACGTCGAGCGTTGCGAAACCCTCGAGCTCGCGGCCCTCGGTACTCAGTGCGACCACGGTGTAATGATACGTGCGTGGTTTTAGATCGAGACGATCCTCAAAACCGGTTAACGCGGCGTTAACGATGTCCGTTAGAGGTAATCCTAGGGCGTCAGGTGAGTTCGGTTCAGCAATACCCCGATAAACGCGGTAACCGCTCGCGCCGACAACGGGATGCCAAGCGAGGCGAACGGCTTGCGTGGTTGGTTCTCCAATAACGGCGAGTCGGCTAGGGGACAATGCTTCCAGCGTAATGTTGGGCGGTACCCAGCGAGTGTAGGGCTCAACAACGCGCGCGCGACGATCCGCACCGGGAGGCGTTGAGATTTGATCGAGATCCTGCGCTGTGGGATCGATGGTCCACACCCAGGGTCCTAACACCGTGAAAAGACCGAGTGCCATGACGATGTAGAGCGAGACGAGCGACCTCGGATTGGCTTTGAATCTGCGCCACGCGTCCTGCCAATAGGAAAGTGACGGTCGCGTTCTCGTGACTTGACGAGCGAGCGGCTCTATCCGGTCAAACGAATAGGTTGCTTCCATCAATCGAGCCTTACCCGCGGATCTACCCACCCGTATAACAAGTCGACGACGATTACCATGAAGACTAGAAATGCGCCATAAAAGACAGTCGTGCCCATGATGACGGTGTAATCGCTCTGTTGGACGGCTTGAACGAAATATCGCCCGAGCCCGGGAATTGCGAATACAAGTTCGACCACAAATCCACCCGTCGTTATCGCGGCGATCGAGGGCCCGAGCACCGTGATTACCGGGAGAATCGCGTTACGCAATTGATGTTTGAGGAATATTCGTGTCGGCGGGAGACCCTTTGAAATAGCGGTTCGAAGATAATCGGCGTTGTCGATTTCTAGCATCGATGAGCGCATGAGTCGGGTCAAAAACGCCATTGTCCCGAGGCCCAAGATGAGCGAGGGCATGATCATGTGGGAGACCGTTCCCCAACCGGCGACCGGCAGGATGGAGGTATCAAGAAAAGCGTTGACGTTGACTAACGTGATTTGACCGAGTGCGGCGAAAACGAAACTCGGCACCGAGATACCCATGATGACCAAAAACATAATGATGATGTCGGGCAGACGATTTCGATTAATTGCCGTTAATGCGCCAAAAAGGATGCCACCAAGGCCCGCAAAGACAATAGACAGTACGCCGAGGATGGCCGAAACCGGAAAATGTTCTCGAATGATGTCGTTAACGCTCCGGTTTTGTTGCGCATACGAAATCCCAAAGTCGCCACGGACCATATTCGAAAGATAGATTCCGTATTGCTCTAGGAGAGGACGGTCCAAGCCGTATTTGGCTTGGAGGTTTTTTCGGATTTCCGGGGAAACTGCTTTTTCGTCTAACAGTGGGTCACCAGGGACGTTGTGCATCGCAAAAAAGGTCGCGGTGGCGATTAACCACACGGTGATGGCGCCCTGGATTAGTCGTTTGATTGCATAGCGAATGTAGGCATGCTTATTAGGACGCGAGTTAGCCATCGATGTAGGCGCCACTGTAGTCGGAGTCCATCCCCACGGCTCTTTTCACGACGCCTTTAAGGCGTGGATCACGAACGTAGACACTACCCGACTCATATGTCGGGAGAATCACCGCCTCAGCGTGGATGATTTTTTGGATTTCAGAAAACGCTTTCATCCGCGCTGTCGGGTCAAGAGAATTCTGGGCTATTCGGACCCAGCGATCGAGTTCGAGGTTTTTATATTCGCCACGATTATTCTTGTTCCATGATGCGAACAGGTCGCCAAACGTCAGTGGATCGGCATAGTCTGGGCACCATCCAGCCAACACCATATCGAAATCGCCCGAAGACATCTTAGCCAGACGCTGCTTGAAGATTTGACGATCAATTTTAATATCCAAGCCGAGCTTTTCTTTGAATTCCTGTTGCAGGTATTCGGATATTTTGTTCGTGGTTGCACGGTCACCCGTCAAGAATGTTAACGGCCTCCATTCGTTGAGCCCGAGCTCTTTTTTTGCTTGGGCAAGGTAAAGCCTTGCTCGGTCGATATCGATTTGAGTTGTTGGCGCAGGAAATTCCTGTCGGAACTGGTTTTCCACCCCTTTCAGCCACACCGGAAAAAATGAAACGCCGGGCAGGTTGCCGGGCATGGCGATGACTTTGTAGACCAACTCGTTGGTGTCCATGGTTAACTGCATGGCCTTGCGCAAATGCCGATTGCGAGTCAGTCGTTCGGAACGGTGATTGAATGAGATGTAGCCAACGCAGCCTTCGTTGAAACGTTCGAGCTTCCACCGCCGTTGAAGAGCGTCGTCTAAGTTTTCTGAGTTCAAGCCGGCAATTGCAATTTTGCCGTCCTTAAATAAGTTCAATGTCGCGTTAACGTCACTGGTGATGTACGCGTAATCGATGACGTTTAAGCGAATACGGTTCTGAGCCCAGTAATGCGGATTGCGTACCATCCGCAATTGCGAACCGTGAATCCATTTTTCGATTAAGAAAGGTCCGTTGTAGAGAAGATCGGAGGCATCGGCACCGTAGCGTCCTTGGCGGTCTGCATAGAACGATTGTTTGATTGGGAAATAAGTGGGGAACACGAGCAGGCTATCAAAGTAGGCCACGGGCCTTTCCAGATGCACCAGCAGCGTGTTGTCGTTGAGTGCTGTTGCGCCGAGGGTGGCGGTATCGAGCTGGCCGTTATTGATCGCTTCGGCATTCTTTATTGGGTAGAGGATGAAGGCGTATTCCGAGGCTGTCTGTGGATCTAACGCGGTTGTCCATGCGAACACGAAGTCGTGGGCCGTCACTTGTGTGCCGTCGCTCCAGAGGGCGTCATTGCGTAACCAAAAAGTGGCCGTAGTCGTGCCGATTTCCCACCGTTCAGCGACACCCGGGACGATCCGATTGAACTCGTCATAGCGCAACAAGCCTTCCATAACGTGGCCGAGAATCTCGCCGCTGACGGTGTCTGTTGCCCGAGAGCTATCGAGTTGTGGTGGTTCCTCGCTTAACGCGAGACTCACGCTACCGGCAACCTCGTCCAGTGCGGTCGAAGAAACGTCTCCCGAAAGTGAGGCGAGGAACCACATTAGCGAGCCGAACCCTAGCAGGCTCGCTAACCCGAGATACATAATCTGCCGCCCTGCGGTTCGCCGAAAATTCCCTTGGTTAGCGGGCACTTCTCGTTTCATCCGACGTCAATAAGCAAACAAGTTATTGAATCGTTCGTAGAAGATTTCCGACGATACGCTCCAGATGTGTCAGAGAGTTGCATTCGTCGGCTTGGTGTACGTAGGCCGAGTATTTCCGCATCTCCGCATCTCCCACATTCCACGTGTTACGCGACTCGGGGTTTAACCAAATCACCCGTTTCGAGCGGTCGTACATTTCCTTCAATATTTCCGTGCGTGGATCCCCGTAATTGTTACGGGCGTCGCCAAGGATGATGATGGTGGTTCGGTTGTCGACGTCATCTAGGCACTTATTTCGGAAGTCTTCGAACGCTTGACCGTAGTCGGTTGATCCGCCGCTATAGTCTCGTAAGGTCTTAGCGATTGCGTCTTCTAACTTGTTGCGCTCGAACAAATCCGTGACTTCCGCTAAATCCGACGAAAACGCAAACGACCGCACCTTGGGCATTACTTCTTCGAGGCTATAGAGAAACATCAACATAAATCGCGCGTAATTCGCGACGGAGCCGCTCACGTCGCAGATCGCGAACACTTTGGGCCGATCGATCTTCACCGATTTCCAGTGCAAATCAAAAATACTGCCGTCGTAGCTCATGTTGTGCCGGAGCGTTCGAGACACGTGTAGTTGCCCTCGCTTGAATACCTTCCTTCGGCGTGAGTGCAAGGCCACCAACCGCTTGGCCATTCGAAATACAACCTCTTGCACTAGCCGGAAATTACGATGCTCAACGTTTGAGAGTTTGACTTTGCGAAGCAACTCTTCACGGAGTTTCTTTCCGGTAGCATCGGCGTGTAGCAGGAATTGCTTCTCGACATAATCGCGAACCTGTTCTCGCAACCATTCTCGACGTTTTTTTAGTTCCTGCCCAAGGCGCTTATCTGGAATGCTGGGGCTTTGCCGTACAACCGAGATTTCGTGTTGGAGATCGGCGAGGCCCATTGCCTCCATGATTTTTCGGGTATAGAGACCCTTTTGGGTAAAGACCTGAATTTCTTCGAGGTTGACTTCCTTTGCAGCCGATGCCATTCCAACCGTTAACTCGACGCGGCTGTCCTGCATCAACAGTTTGCCCAGCGCGGATTGCGCTTTCGCCATCTCGCCCGGACCTAGATCTTCATCTTCTTCAGCTTCATCGAAAGCGCTGAATTTGGCCTTTTTTTGCCCGCCTTTGCCGCCACCGGATAGCTCGCCTTCACCACCGCCTTGACCCTCCCCCGAACCTCCCTCGCCCTCTGTCGCTTCCCCGTCTAGTTCGACAAAAGCGTCTTCCCCGTTCACGTCTTCGAACGCGAAAAATTGCTCGAACGTTTCGTCGAAGGTGTGTTTCTCGTCGGGGGTTTTTGGTAGGACGAGCGCTAACGTTTCTTTGAGGAACTCCCTGTTTCGGTAGCCGCAAAGCTCGACGGCACTCATTGCATCGAGGGTCTCTGCGGGCGAAATGCGGACATCGGCATTTCGCAGCGCAGCAATGAAGCTCGTCAAGGTCCGATCCATACTGAAGGGTGCGACCGGGCTAGTTTTTGATCGCTTTGCTTGTCAGAGTCGTGATCTCCGCGTCGACGTTGTCGATGTCTTCCTGGAATTTCAGGATGACGTTGAGCGTATCACGAACAAGATCTGCGTCCAGCGATTCGGTATGCAGCAGCAGTAATGTGCGGGCCCAATCGATCGTTTCGCTAATCGCTGGGACTTTCTTCAAATCAAGGTCACGAAGTTCTTGGATAAACGTGACCAACTGACGACGCAATTCAGGCGGGATTTCAGGAACTCGCGCGTGAATGATGCGTTGTTCCAGTTCCGTATCGGGGAACGGTATATAAAGATGGAGGCAGCGGCGCTTAAGCGCATCAGAAATTTCGCGCGTGTTGTTGCTGGTTAGGAAAACCATCGGCGGTTCGGCGACCGCCTTTACTGTCCCGATTTCGGGTATAGATACCTGAAAATCGGACAGAATCTCGAGTAGTAATGATTCAAATTCATGATCGGATTTATCAACCTCGTCAATCAGTAAGACGCAGCCTTCCTCCTCTTTCAGCGCTTTGAGTAGCGGCCTGGGTTCCATAAATTCTTCTGAGAAGAAGATGTCACCGAATTCGTGGAGTCGGTTGACGGATTCGCTAAACCCTTTCGCGCCCTGGAGTACTTCGTCCAAGGTTTCTTTGAGGACTTGTGTGTAAAGCAGCTGTTTGCCGTATTTCCATTCGTAGATGGCTTTGGCTTCGTCAAGCCCCTCGTAGCATTGAAGTCGGATAAGGGGAAGGTCGAACATCTCTGCGGTGGTTTTGGCCAGCTCCGTCTTACCCACGCCGGGAGGTCCTTCGATCAGCACGGGCTTACGCAGCTGATATGCCAGATACACAGCGGTCGCGATTTGACTGCTGCAAATATATCGATGTGTCTCAAAGCCGGCCTGAAGACTATCCACAGACCCGGCCAGTTTGTCGATATCGGTCACGATTCCTCCCGCTACTACCACTACAGCCCGGAGTCAGAGTTTCTCCGCGCAGAGCGCGGCATTATCCAGGTCCACCGTAACGAAGTATACCGTCAGGTTATAAACCGCATGAGATTCAAAGATTTAGCGTACTTTAGGGATAGATGATACGGGGCCCTCTGCGGCGTAACGCACTCGGTATTGATCGGGACTGGGTTAGAATTGCGCGAACAAACCGCGTCCCGGTTAGCTTGCAATTGGGGCCAATTACAACCTTTACGAACACAATGGTCAGGGATTGAATCACAGTGGATGAATCGACTTCGAAGCCGTTGAAGGGTGTTCTGGTGGTGGCATTGGAGCAGGCGGTTGCGGCGCCTATAGCAACTTGTCGACTTGCCGATGCTGGGGCTCGGGTGATCAAACTCGAACGAGACGAGGGTGATTTTGCGAGGGCATATGATTCCGTCGCAAACGGTCAAAGCGCATATTTCGCGTGGGCCAATCGAGGCAAAGAGTCCCTTGTTGTGGACATCAAGAAATCGCCGGACGTATCGCTGATTCAGCGGATCGTCTCGCAAGCGGACGTGTTCATACAGAACTTAGGGGTTGGAGCTGCAGCTCGCGTCGGACTGGGATCAGCACGGTTGCGCGCTCAGCATCCGCGACTGATCACTTGCGATATATCAGGATACGGCGAAGACGGACCTTACGCTGCGATGAAAGCGTACGATTTGTTGATCCAAGCAGAAACCGGACTGGTTTCTGTTTCGGGACCTCCAGGCGAATATGGCCGCGTGGGCGTTTCGGTTTGTGACGTTGCGACGGGTGTCTCGGCTGCGCTTGCGATTAACGAAGCCATTATTGGACGAGGGTCCACGGGCCAAGGTATCGCGATCCGTCTATCTCTGTTCGATGTGATGGCAGAGTGGATGAGCGTGCCGTTGTTACAGTACGAGTACAGTGGTGTGGGCCCGGATCGCGTGGGGCTAGCCCATCCTTCGATTACACCTTACGGTGGGTTTGTAACCAAAGATGGGGCCACGTTGGTCATATCTGTTCAGAATGAACGAGAGTGGCATGATCTGGTGACCAAAGTACTCGATAAGCCAGAACTTGCTTCTGACGCTCGATACGTTAACAACTCAGCTCGTATGCGACACCGCGGACAAGTGGATGCCATTGTTCAAAATGTTTTTGCCGCACGAAGTCGCAAGAATTTAGAACGACAGTTGAGCGAAGCGCGCATTGCGTACGGCGCTGTAAATGGATTGGATGATCTATCAAAACACCCTCAATTGCGGCGAATTCGCGTGGGAAGTGAAACGGGTGAAATCGACATGCCCGCTCACCCCGACGCGAATCGAGCTATTGATCCGGATGCTCGAATTCCCACACTAGGTCAACACAGCGACGCAATCCGCGCTGAATTTTCTGGGAAGTAAATTGATTGCTCGTTCGCTCACGGAGTTTTTTCGTCGAAGGCATGGAAATATGCGGTTGACCAGCGGTTTAGGAGTGTTACAAGCTCCTCCACGAAAACGTTATTCATGAGGTAAGCCATGCCATCTCGACGCGAATTAATCGAGCTAACCGAAACAGAGGTGGTGGATTATTTGACGAGTCAAAAGACTCTGATCATCGTTTCTAATGGTCGAGACGGCTACCCGCACCCGATGCCGATGTGGTTTTACCGAGACGACGACGGGTGCCTTTATTGCACGACTTTTGGGAAGAGTCAGAAAGTTTACAACTGGCGCCGAGATCCCAAGGCGACGTTGTTAGTTGAGAGCGGCGAGGAATATGCGGAGTTGAAAGGCATCGTGATCTATGCGACGGCCGAAATCATTGATAATCCCGATGTTATCCAAGACACGTTAGTGAACATTAACGCCGCCGGTCGGGCTCTGTCGGAGGAACAAAGGACGACACTAAGAGAAGCAATAAGTAATACCGCTCAAAAGCGCGTTGTACTCAAGTTCACCCCGGTTCGTTACGTGACATGGGACCACGGCAAGCTCGAAGGGCGTTACTAACCCGAGCGTCCTGCGATGCTCTGGTTAGACTTGGAACGGATCAATATTTGTAAGAATCCGGTTTAAAAGGACCTTCTGTACTTACGCTAATGTAGTTCGCTTGATGCTGGGTTAGCTGCGTAACGACGCCACCGAAGCCCTCAACCATGAGTTGGGCAACTTCCTCGTCAAGTTTTTTCGGCAGTACATCGACGGTGACCGGGGCTCGCTGAGCGGAGGGCTGATTAGCCCACCCCTGCTCGAACAAATGCATTTGTGCAAGGACCTGATTGGCGAACGAACCATCCATGACCCGTGAGGGATGTCCCATCGCGTTACCTAGGTTTACCAACCGTCCTTCGGAAAGAAGAATGACGTAATCGCTAGGATTTTCGCTCCGAAATACTTGGTCCACCTGGTCTTTGACGTTTTCCCAACGCCAGGAATCACGCATATATGCGGTATCGATTTCGTTATCGAAATGGCCGATATTGCACACAATCGCTCCCGGTTTGATTGTTTCAAGCATCGCCGCATCACACACGTTGGTATTGCCTGTGCACGTGACAAGTACGTCGGTTTCACCGAGCAACCTTGTGTCGATGTCTGCGGTCTTGCCTGTGTTGTTACCACCCAGGTAGGGGGAGACCACTTCGTAACCGTCCATGCATGCTTGCATGGCGCAAATCGGATCGATCTCGACGATCCTTACGATCATTCCCTCTTGCCTTAGACTTGCAGATGAACCTTTGCCGACGTCTCCATAGCCGATGACGAGTGCCCGTTTGCCAGCCATCAGCATATCGGTTCCACGTTTTATTGCGTCGTTGAGACTGTGACGACACCCGTATCGGTTGTCGTTTTTTGATTTGGTCACGGAGTCGTTTACGTTAATTGCGGGAACTTTTAATTCAGCGTTTTCTAGCATCTCGATGAGCCGATGCACACCAGTGGTGGTTTCTTCGCTAATTCCATGAATGTGCTCGAGCATGGCGGGGTATTTTTCGTGAATCATCTGGGTTAAATCGCCGCCGTCGTCGAGCAGGATGTTTGCGTCCCATGGCTCGCCGTTCGCCAGGATGGTTTGTTCGACGCACCAATCGTATTCCTGTCTCTTATACACATCTCCGAGCCCACGAGACCGAGGCTGCTCTCGTATGCCGTCTTCTGCTTGAAAAAA
>CAXDSX010000083.1:0-9856 GCA_963992075.1 uncultured Pseudomonadales bacterium
AATGATACGGCGACCACCGAGATCTACACCTCTCTATTCGTCGGCAGCGTCAGATGTGTATAAGAGACAGCCGGTAAGGACAAGGATGTAGGGGATCGGGTACAACGCGGTGTTGAGTAATATCGCGTATATCGCCGCTCTTTTTTTGCCAAAGCGAGTGCCAAAAAACGGAGCCGCAAAGACGGCGCACACCGGCGCTACCAGAACCCACAATCCGGTGACAGCAACTTGCGGGCCACTAAAAGCAAAGAAATAGGTGGTGTTATACAAATACAAAGCCATGCCCAAACCACCAGCGATACCCACCGTCAGGCCATAAAGAAACAAAGACTTAAAGTTCGGGTTCTTGAGCGATTCAAATATTTGTCTGATTTCCGATGCGATGTCCCTGAGCTTGAACGTGTCCGCCGGCCGAGGCAGTGCCGACGCTTCTCGCTGAGTCCCGAAGCTTGAGATCACAATGGAGAAGAAGATCAACAGTGCACCGACCGTGGCGTAAATCGTGTATCCGCGTTGTACGGCAAACCCATACGCGCCAGCCCAAAACATCATGTTGACGATGTGGATGCCATTGCCTCCATACCATCCAAAAAAGTAACGGAGTGACAGCCATTGATTACGTCGGTCATAGTCTTTTTCGAGATCCGGCAGCAAAGCCGTCGACGGCATTTCAAACAACGTGGTGCCGGTACGGATCAGCAGAGCCATCAGCAACACGTACATAAACGCGTTGTCTTCATGAAGCTCGATGGCTGGATCAAAGAGTAGGTAAAAACTGATCGGCAGGACCAACAACGCCGCGTACATGAACGGATGTCGACGACCTAACCGGGAACTGGTCTTGTCAGACCAATGCCCCAACAACAAGTCCGACACCGCATCCCAGATCATTGCGACCGCGAGCGCAATGGACGCTTTAAACCCAGCGATGCCTAGCACCTCCGTACAGTACAAGAGCAAGAGATAACTAAACGCGTTGTTCTTAATACCAAACGCCGTCGCGGCTGACCCGTAACACCAAAATACGTGATTTTTCCAGAGCTTCTCGGTCGTCATCGCGGTACTCCACTACGGATCAAACTTGCCATCCACACCGCAAGCTGCTCCCAAGCGCCGGTGGAACATGAGTTGATAACCTGAATTACTCCGCCCGTCAAAGTGCCGGCCACATCACCAAGGCGCCGGCCCACCTCACGAATCAACCGAAACGATGACAAACCCGTTCCAAGTTTAGACAATCGACCTCTTTACACCAGGAGGACCCGATGTGAGCAACCGTGCTGCATCCATCGCGGTATTGACTGCACTCATTGTCGGTATGCTCGCCACCCTCGCGATCCGACCTCCTGGAAAAGAACTCCGTGCCGAGCAACCAATCTCAAGCCAAGGTCTGCCCCAACTGCGGTGGCGCGTTCCTGTGGCATTTAGTACGAATTTGAAAGCCCTCGGCGACAACGTCGTGTTTGTTGCTGAGACATTATCGATCGCAACAAGCGGTGCCATCGAACTCGCTATTTATGAACCTGGCGAACTGGTCCCCGCGTTCAATATCGTTGATGCTGTACGCGAGGGTAAGGTACAAGCGGGTTATACCTGGATGGGCTACGACCAAGGGAAAATTCCGGCCTCAGCCCTCATCGGTGCAGTACCGTTCGGCATGGAGCCCTGGGAATATTCCGCCTGGTGGTACGAGGCCGACGGCCGTACGCTCACCGAAGCCCTGTACAAACGCTACGGCGTTCACCCCATTCTGTGTGGACTCATTGGACCGGAAACCGCGGGATGGTTCCGCGAGCCGATCGAATCGCTCCGCGACGTTCAAGGTCTCAAAATTCGATTTGCCGGGCTTGGTGGCAAGGTGATTGAGCGCCTTGGGGCTTCGGTCACAATGCTGCCGGGCGGGGAAATTTTTCAAGCGCTGGAAAAGGGCGCCATCGACGCGACGGAGTTTTCGTTGCCAAACGTTGATGAATCGCTTGGGTTCGATCGCATTGCGAAACTGAACTACTACCCCGGATGGCACCAGACCTATACCTCAGCCCATTTAGTCGTTAATTCAGAAGAATGGTCGGCTCTCAACGCGGCGCAGAAGCGCTTGTTCAATACCGCGTGTACCGCTGGCGTCACGCGGAATCTCGCTCGGGCGGAAGCTCTCCAGGGACCCGTCATCGCGGGGTTTCCCGCCAAGGGCGTGCAAGCGATAAGGTTGCCTCTACCGATACTACGTGAGCTCAATCGCATCACCGACGAAGTGATGGCCGAAGAAGCGCGCAACGACGAGGATTTTAGGACGATTCGAGCATCGCAACAGAATTTCCGAAAAGTTTACGCGCAGTGGAAAAAACTCGCGTACCTACCGCGAGACTTTTAGGTGCCCGAAGAAGACCAACTTCCGACGACTGCCGTATCGCGCACGATCGACCTGTGGCTGCAACGCCTAGGCAATGGACTATCTTGGATCTGGGTCGGCCTGATCTTTGTCATCGTACTGAATGTCCTGCTTCGTTATGTGTTTCGAGAAGGCCGCATTGAACTGGAGGAAATTCAGTGGCATTTGTACTCCACCGGATTCATGTTCGGCTTGAGTTACGCATTTCAAGCCGACGCGCATATTCGAGTCGACGTACTCCACGAACGATTTTCCCTCGAACTCAAAGCGTGGATTGATCTCTACGGGATCGTGCTATTTGTTCTCCCGTTCACCGCACTCATGCTGATCTATGGAATTCCATTCGTTATGGATAGTTACGAAACGAAGGAAGTATCGCCATCGCCCGGAGGACTCGAACTCCGATGGCTGATCAAGTCAGTCCTGGTGCTGGGTTTTTCATTGCTGGGGCTAGCAGCCTTCGCCCGCTTGACGCGACTTTGGTCACTTCTTTTTTCCCATGCCCGCTAACGAAATACTCGCGTTGGCGATGTTTTTCGCCTTTATCGTCTTGGTGTTCACCGGATTTCCTGTCGCTTGGGTACTTGCCGGTCTCTCGATTCTATTTACCGCCATTGCCATTGTCGCCTCGGTCGACTTGGGTATGTCGATCGACATTGATTGGGCTTACACGTCCATTACCGTCGAACGTGTGTGGAACGTCATGGAGAACTGGGTCATGGTGGCCTTACCTATGTTCATCTTCATGGGCTTGATGCTGGATCGTTCCGGTGTTGCCGGACGGCTCATGAGCGGCTTTGCCACGCTCTTTCGCGGCGTTAACGGTGGCCTCGCCATCACCGTTGTTCTGATCGGCGTACTTCTTGCTGCAACCACGGGAATCATCGGCGCGTCCGTCGTTCTGTTGGCCCTACTCGGACTGCCCGTCATGCTTGAGCAAAATTACAACAAAAGCGTTGCGGCAGGCACGGTTTGCGCGGTGGGCACACTCGGGATTCTTATTCCCCCAAGCATCATGCTGGTCCTGATGGCTGACCGGATGGCGATGTCAGTGGGCGATCTTTTTTTGGGCGCCGTCTTCCCGGGGTTGTTATTGAGCGGGCTCTACGTGCTCTATCTTTTGGGGCACGGTCTGATAAAACCGGCCGATTTACCCTCAAGCTCTAACGCCAGTACGTTCGACACCGCGGCATTACTGAACCTAATCAAGGCAGTTATTCCTCCCGCGTTCCTCATCTTTGCCGTGCTGGGCAGTATCTTTCTAGGTTTCGCAACGCCCACCGAAGCTGCCGGAGTCGGAGCGGCCGGAGCCCTCGTCCTCGCGATGGCCAACCGATCACTCTCCAAATCAATCCTGACGGACGTCGTGAGAGAAACCACGCGCACCACGGCTTTTATTTTTGCCATCCTTATCGGAGCAACCGCGTTTTCACTCGTCCTGCGGGGTCTCGGAGGCGACGAACTCATCGAAAGAACGTTGCTAGGGCTTCCCTTCGGCCCTGTAGGGATCATCATCACGATCCTGCTATTTACGTTTCTGCTGGGCTTCTTCCTCGACTGGATCGAATTGACGCTGATTATTCTTCCATTGGTCGCGCCGGTTGTGTCTTCACTTGGTTTCGACCTCGTGTGGTTTACGGTTCTATTCGCGGTATGCCTCCAGACAGGCTTTCTCACCCCACCAGTTGGTTTCGCCATCTTCTACCTAAAAGGGGTCGCTCCTCCCGGTATCGACGCAACCACTATCTATCGAGGTGTTATCCCCTTCATCGGTCTACAACTCATCGGACTAACCGTTATTTTTCAGTGGGAATCGTTGGTTACCTGGTTACCAGCACAAGCCTACGGCCCTTGAGCGACGGCACGTACTAACGAAGGCGGGATCTCTCCAACCTTGACCCTTGTACCGGCCAGTTGGCTATGGCTCGTGGTGTCCAAACCGATAATGACAAACCATCCACTCTTGGCCATTTCGGTGGCCAAACATCTCTTCGCATGCCATGAAAAACATTCGCCAACGCTGAAACCAGCGTGCGGAGGCGTTTTCGCCATATGCGTCCGCTAACGTCGACATCACTCTACTCTTATGGTCGTCGAGATTCTGGAGCCAGCAGGCCGCAGTTTTCCGATAATGATTTCCCGATAGTCGCCAATTTTCCTCAACCCTCAGATGAGTCTGAAATTGCAGCAACGTATCGGCGGCAGGCATCAATCCGCCTGTAAAAAAATATCTTCCCATCCAATTGCCTCCGCCCTCGATTTCAAATGGATACATCAAATATCTATGACAAAATATGTGGACAAATAGCTTCCCTTGCGGGGCGAGCCACCGCGAAATGCCCGCCAGAAGCCGCTCGTAATTCCGTACATGCTCGAACATTTCGATGGACACAATCCGGTCAAATGCGCCGTCCAGTTCAACCACATTGATGTCCGCCGTAACCACTTGCACGTTCTTTAAACCCAGCGCCTCTGATCTCGACTCAATAAATTGACGCTGGCTGAACGAATTGGAAATGGCGGTAAAACTGGATGATGGAAACTGCTCGGCTGCCCAAAGCGTGAACGACCCCCAACCACAACCCAGATCGAGTACACGCTGATGTTCGCCGATATCTGCACGTTGACGATACAGTTCAAGCATCGCGCATTCGGCCTCATCCAGATCATTTGTAGCGGGCGCCCAATAGCCGCTCGAATACTTCATGTATCGACCGAGAACCAGAGAAAAAAAGTCAGCGGGTACCTCGTAATGCTGCTCGTTGGCCTTGTCCACGTGTAACGCGATGTCACTTCCGCGTAATTCGTTGAGTAAGTCTTGGTAGCCCTCGTCGCCGGCGTTACGTTCGTCATGCAAACGCTGCCGCACAAATGCTCTTATCCCCAGTCGAACAAGCACGTCCGGAACCATGCCGGATTCAGCCAATTGAATCAGGGGGCTAATGCGTGGATCCACCATCGACGACCTCGACCAATCTAAAAAGTCCCATAAAAAGGACCCCCCAAACAATGCTCACGAATACTAGCCCGCCAGTTTCCACCAAGACGGCTGCACCTATTCTTTGTCCAGCAAAATACGAGATCGGAGCGGCGACGGCCGCAAACAGACCACCCAGTATTGGTCGCTGAGAGAACAACCGAAGACTGTGGCGCGCCGTAAACCCGATGGCTGCCCATAAAATAACGATCCACAGGGGCGCGAACGGACCGTCGCCATAATCAAGAATACCGAGCCAGATCCACACGGTATCAAGTACAAACCCCAAAAACGCGAGACCAATTACAAACCGAATATCGATCTTGAAGGTTTCTGCGTAAATAGAATACGCAGAAAGGCATACAAGTCCCAAAAGGCCGAGCCTCGCGCCGCCTATAACGCTCGCAAACCATGTTCCTTGGAACAACACCGCGTTAACAATTTTCATTTGTACCAGGTCGGATTGGCGACGCAGACTGAACCCGCCATGGCTGGCCACGATAGCCACTTTTCACGAAGGTGAGTTGGACATCACTGATGGCTCGTTCAAGAAATCCTCCTTCGCAATAGGATAGATAGAAGCGCCACATGCGAATAAAGGCCTCATCAAAACCAGTCGATAGGATGCGCTCTCGAGACTGTTCAAAACGCTCGCGCCAGTTCCGTAGTGTCTTTGCATAATCCAGGCCGAAGTCTTCGAGATTCACCAAAACGATAGTGGTCCGACTCGCCGCAGCCTCCACGAGACGTGAAACTGACGGGATAAAACTACCCGGAAACACGTGTTTCTTTATGAAATCGACTCCGTGGAGAGCCTCGATATAGCGCGAATCCTGGATCGTAATTGCCTGTATAACCATGAGGCCGCCCGGTTTCAGCAATGCGTCAAGTTTCTGGAAATAGCTCCTCAGGTACTCGTCCCCAACAGCCTCAACCATCTCAACCGATACGATTTTGTCGAACACTCCGTCTACATCCCGGTAGTCCCTAAACTCAACAGTGATGCGATCCCCTAAGTTAGCCGCATTGACTCGGCGTCGTGCTTCTTCGTATTGCTGTCGCGATATCGTAATCGTCGTCACCCGGCAACCGAAGTTCGAGGCCGCATAGATGGCAAGACCACCCCATCCAGAGCCCACCTACAATAGGTGGTCACCGGACTCCAATTCAAGCTTTTGACAGAGTCTTTCTAACTTGGCCCGGCTGGCTACTTCCAACGATTCTTGGCCCGGCTCGAATATGGCCGACGAATACATCATGCGTTCGTCAAGAAATAACGCAAAAAACTCGTTCGACAAGTCATAGTGTGCGCCAATGTTTCGTCGACTTCCAAAACGCGTATTTTTTCGCAATCGATGGGAAAACTTATCCAATGCCCTAGCAACGGTCATCCAGCCCCCATCGATACGGTCAATTACCGAGCGGTTAATGGACATCAATCGCACGAGCGGAACGAGATCATCCGTGCTCCAGTCCCCATCCACATAGGCTTCTCCAGCACCCACTGATCCCCCGATTAAGACCCTGCGATAAAAACGCGGTGCGTGAACGCGAAGTTGAACCCTCGGCGTTCCCGAGCCGTAAGTGCCCGAAAATTCGCCATCCAACACGGTTACGCAGCCTTTCTGCAGATTGGCAAGGATGCGTATGAAAAGCCGCCGCCATGGCCCTCGCTTGTCAATCCTCGATCTGGTTACCAACGTATTCATGTCGGCGTATCTTTCGGATGCGTGTAAAAAGGCGCGCGTTTAAACCAAAGCACTAGCGCGTTGTAGTAGATCCTGGCCATGCTCAACGCATTCTGCAGCGTGTAGCGCAAGGCAAATTGCCACATCGAAGCACGTGTCAACGGAGCGGTCGAGGCGGAGAAGCCCGCTCGCAACAGTTCGACTTTTTCCTTAATGAGTTTCATGTCGATCGCAATTTGGTTCCCACGAAACTTAAATTGCCAGCAGTACTCAACTTCCATCGGAGCGAACGGCGATACATGAAATGTTTTTGGGAAGTTGAATGCTCCCGTTTGGCCCATCTCAGAGCTCGCATCGAGGACGTAACGATGTTTTTCGTTCCAGGGCGTGTTGTTGATTTCCCCTACGATTGCAGCAAGGTCTCGTCCGTCAAAGCAGAAGTAAAAGACCACCGGGTTGAAGAAGTAACCCCACGAACGGGGCTGCAAAAGCACGAAGATTGGGCCATCGCAGGGCCCTAATCCGGCCTTAGAAAGACAATCGCGGATGGCCAAGCGAACGTCACCGTCTACATTCATCAGATCTGTGGACTTAAGCGATAGCGGCAACCCTGGCCAAGGAAGTTCGTTCAGCTCATCAATATCGACCAAGACCATACCCACTAAGTATCGGAACTCGTGCTCGACGGGCCGTACGCGTCGGTGGTAAACCCATCCTTCGCACGTCGCGTTATGCAGCACGTCGGTGCTCCGACATGAATCGATCGGCTGATCGCAGAGCACTACTAAATCCATCTTCATGAAAGCCCCAACCCCAATACGCGCCGCAAAAAAAAGTTCTATTGACCCCATCGATTTGATCTCGACGTTGCTGCATCTTTCGCGCACCAGCGTTGAATACAGGATGAGCATATTCTCGTTGTGCAACGACACCCTTCGGTTCATCGGCAGGATTAAGTGACACAAATAGGTTCGGACCATCAAGGGACTGAAGGCGATTCATCCAATAAGTGACCGAAGCCTGGCCTTTTCCGGCTCCAACCATGGCGTTCCAGCTCGACCAGGTTCGACGATCACGAGGCATATATAACGGATCCGTGTGTAGAACGACCCGGTTGCGTCGATAAGAAAACGCTCCCAAAACTTCGCGTTCTTCGGGACTCTGGTCAGCCAGCAAAGCGAGGGCCTGGTCGCCGTGGCACGCAAGAAAAACGGCGTCGTAGTGTAGTTGTCTTCGTTCACTCTTTACCGTCACCCCATCCCCAGTTCTGACAATCCGCTGCGCGGGCTCGCCGAGAAAGATTTGACCGGGAAATCGCGAGCAAAAAGCGTCGATATACGAACTCGATCCACCGCACACGACCCGCCATGCATGTCGGCGTAGGTGGAACATACGGTGATGATCCATGAACGACACGACATGCGACAAAGGCATCTCCAGGGCCGCCTGCGCTGACTGAGACCAAAGAGCGCCGCACATCGGAACGATGTGATAACGAATAAATCGTTCCGAATAACCGCCCGCATTAAGGTATTCACCCAACGTTTGTTCACTCTCGTTTCCCACCATCGCCGGTCCAGCACGGTAGAACCGGCCAATGTCCGTGAGCATCCGATAGTGGGCCCGGGAGAGCAGATTTCGCCGGTCGCTGAACAGGCTGGAAAGGTCCGAGGTGCCATACTCCAACCCCGAATCTCGGCAACTCACACTAAATGACATGTCGGAAGGCTGCGTCGCAACACCCAACGTGTCCAACCACGCGGCAAACCTGGGATAATTGACCCGGTTAAATACGATAAAACCCGAATCGACCGCAGAGGTCCGCCCACTTAGTCGGACCAAGTGTGTGTCCGTATGGCCTCCCAGCCGCATGTCGGCTTCGTATAACGTCACGTCAACGCGCTTCGACAAAAAGTAAGCCGCTGCAATGCCTGAAATTCCGCCGCCGATAACCGCAACGTTCACCGCTCGACAACCTCTTCAAGCACGGTTTGGGGGACGCCTTTAAGGTCCTTCACTAATCCTATCGCTGAAAGCGCGAACAGGCCGTAGTACGTCAAGTCCAACTCCCACCAGTAAAACCCCTGTCGAGCGCTTCCTGCATATCGATGGTGATTGTTATGCCACCCCTCTCCTAACGTCAGCAACGCCATGATCCAGTTGTTGCGACTCGCGTCACGTGTCTCAAAACGTCGTCTGCCGTAGCGATGGCATATTGAATTCACGCACAGCGTTGAGTGAGTGAGTACTACCGTCGAAATGACGTAACCCCAGACGACGATTTGCCAACCATCCGTTCCCATAACAGCCAATGACTCGCCCAGCAAATACATGATAACGACCAAGGCAACAGGAACCATAAGATCGAAGCGATCCAACCACACCAGCTCCGGAAACTTCAGCCAATCGTTGACCAGATCTGTTCGCGTCCGAAAATGTGTGCTCGACATGAACCAACCGATGTGCGACCACCAAAATCCGCGTAAGGCATTGTGCGGATCCATATCAGTGTCAGGTTCCCTATGGTGTGCGCGATGATGGGCCGCCCACCAGAGAGGGCCTCGCTGAGTCGCGGAAGCTCCTATCGCAGCAAACACAAACTGGGTCGCGCGCCCAACTCGGAAAGCCTTGTGAGAAAAATAACGATGGTAAAATCCAGTTATCGCAAAAATCCGGATTAAATAAGAAACAGCTGCAATCACCAAAGCGATCCAACTAACGCCAACGAAATACTGTCTCTTATACACATCTGACGCTGCCGACGAATAGAGAGGTGTAGATCTCGGTGGTCGCCGTATCATT
>CAXDSX010000084.1:0-9807 GCA_963992075.1 uncultured Pseudomonadales bacterium
ATGATACGGCGACCACCGAGATCTACACCTCTCTATTCGTCGGCAGCGTCAGATGTGTATAAGAGACAGCCTTTACAGTCGCTGGTTAGTGAAGCGCCGCTCGCTAAGGTTACAAAGCTTGCCGAAGGTGGGCACGAAGGAGCTAAACAACTGGCCACCTCCTTCGTCGGACAGGGCGTCGGCTTAATGAACTCCATTCAATCTTCGCGGGCCGTGGTCTACGAGTTCATGGAAGACTTTCTGAACGCACAGGAGCGTCTTCAAACGGCGGTGGAAGACTAACCGCGGAGGGTTCCCGAGCATGAACAGTATCGAGTACGTCGCCTCCATTCTTAAGCAGGAGGGCGTCGAATGGATGGCCTGCTATCCGTCTAATCCGTTAATCGAAGCCGTCGCAAAAGAAGGCGTCAGGCCCGTGGCTTTTCGGCACGAGCGGGGTGCCGTGATGGCTGCAGACGGGTTTTCCAGGCTGTCCGACCGAAAACGTTTTGGCGTTGTCGCCATGCAATCGCAAGCCGGCGCGGAAAACTCCGTCGGGGGGCTGTCACAGGCGTTCGCGGATAACGTTCCCATCCTCGTTCTACCCGGTGGGAACCCCCTGGACATGCTATTTGTCCGTCCTAATTTCTTCGCGGCACGGACCTGGGAATCGGTGGTGAAGAAAGTCGAATTTATCAGTCGGCCGGACCAAACCGGCAACGTGATGCGACGAGCGTTTCATGCGCTGCGGTCGGGCACTACCGGACCCGTGGTTGTCGAAATGCCAATCGACGTCTGCATGGCAGACATTCCAGACCGAGCCCAACCTTATACGTCGCCAATGCCCGCCGTAAGTGGCCCATCACCGCATGACCTTGACGACGCCGCCAAGGCGTTAGTCGCTGCCAAAAATCCTCTGATCTGGGCCGGCGCGGGCGTTCTCACCGCAGGCGCTACCGAAGAACTGCGGGAGCTCGCAGAACTACTGGATATTCCTGTCTACACCTCGATGCCAGGAAAATCAGCCTTCGACGAACGCCACCCGCTTGCTCTTGGCGCCGGCGGATCGACCGTAACGGGCCCCGCACGACAATGGCTTGATGACGCCGACGTGATTTTTGCGGTTGGTGCCTCCCTGACCTCTTCTCCGTACCCACAACGATTCTCACCCGAAAAATTTCTTATCCACTCCGTAATCAATATCGACGAGATCAACAAAGACACCATTGCGGACATTGGCTTAGCGGGAGATGCGCGGCTAACACTGACCGCGATGCTCGACCTCGTGAAAGGACTAGTTGGCGAAGACGGCCGAAACACAGGCGTTCAAGAACGTATTGCCGTGGCGCGCACGGAATGGATGGAAAGCTGGCGACCCTATCTCACCAACGATGACGCGCCGCTGTCGCCGTACCGCGTAATCCACGAAATGGGACAAAATCTCGATCTCGAAAACAGCGTTGTCACCCACGATGCCGGCGCACCCCGGGATCAAATTGTGCCCTTCTATACCGCTACCACACCACACAGTTACATCGGGTGGGGAAAATCAACGCACCTCGGTTTCTCGATCCCGTTGATGATCGGGGCAAAGATGGCCATGCCCGAACGCTTTTGCGTCAACCTCATGGGCGACGGCGCATTCGGCATGTCGGGTCTCGATATCGAAACGGCATCTCGTGCCGAGATACCTATCACGACCATCGTCCTAAACAACGGCATCATGGCCACGTATCCGGGCGGGTTTCCGACAGCTCGGGAGCAATTCGGCGTGTCCCATATGCAAGGCAGCTACGCGACCATCGCCCAGGGCATGGGCGCCGAGGGCATCGTCGTCGAGAAAGCTGACGAGATGGGCCCTGCCATAAGCCAAGCGCAACGATTCAACGCGGACGGGAAAACCGTATTGATTGATGTCAGGACCCGGGCCGAGGACTCGCGTGCACCCGCGCGGTTTGCGTAGGGACGCAATCGTCCCAACTGCAATGCGGGACACTGCTAGTTGCTGCTCCAATAATTAAACAACGAGGTTCACGAGTCTCGAAGGAACGACAATTTCTTTGCGAATCGTTTTGCCGTTGATGAATTTTTGTACGTTCGGCTGAGCCTTAGCCGCTGCCACTATATTTTCTGCAACCGCGTTCGCATCGACACTGATAGTTGCCCGAAGTTTGCCGTTTACCTGGACGGCGATTTCAATGGTTTCGGTACGGATTCTTGACTCATCAAATACCGGCCACGTCGCATAGGTAATGGAGTCTTGATGGTCTAGTGCTTGCCAAAGTTCTTCCGCAACATGCGGAGCGAACGGCGCTAAGACCGCGACAAAAGCCTCATACCAATTTCTTGGAACCGCCGCAGCCCGCGTCGCCTCGTTGACAAAAACCATCATGTCGGAAATCGCGGTGTTAAACCGTTTCGAGTTGACCGCGTCAGTTATGTTCCGGATCGCGATGTGCAGCGCTCTCTCCAGCTCCGGTGCATCGACCTCTGCGTCCGTTAATTTACCCTCTTCGAAGACTCGCCATGCTCGATCCAAGAATCGACGGCAACCGGCAACGCCATTCGTATCCCAATCACCTCCATCTTCTAAAGGACCCATGAAAAGTTCATAGAGCCGCAACGAATCCGCTCCATATTCTCGACACATGTCTTCCGGATTGACCACGTTGTATTTGGACTTAGACATCTTTTCGCGACGGGCGTTGATCGTGCGTCCATCTTCCAACGCGCGCCAAACACCGTCGCGATGCTCAACTTCGTGCTCGTAGTAATACTTGCCGCGCGCGTCACGATACGAAGTCGCGTGGATCATTCCCTGATTGAATAGCGCTTGAAAAGGTTCAGGCGTGGAGACGACGCCAATGTCATAAAGCACTCGATGCCAGAATCTCGCATACAGAAGATGCAGTGTCGCGTGCTCAGCCCCGCCGACATACAAATCCACCGGCATCCAATAATTTTCGTCTTCCGGATCCCAAGCAACGTCGTCTCGTTTCGGGTTGATGAAGCGCAAGTAATACCAACAGGACCCAGCCCATTGCGGCATGGTGTTGGTCTCTCGAATCAATCGAGCGCCGGTTTCTGGATCCTCAATCTCGACCCAATCGTTGGCCCTTGCAAGCGGCGGCCGGCCATCATCCGTCGGTCGATACTCATCAAGCTCGGGAAGCGTCACTGGCAGTTCGCTCTCCGAAACACCCCTGACCGTCCCATCCTCGCGGTGAACCACCGGGATAGGTTCTCCCCAATACCGTTGGCGGCTAAACAACCAATCGCGTAGACGATAGTTCACTTGGCCCCTTCCCATTCCATGGTCTTCGAGCCACGCGATCACACGTCGTTTAGCTGTCGCGATATCCAGGCCGTCGAGGAAATCGGAGTTGACGTGTAAACCCTCCCCCGTGTACGCCGACCGGGTAGGGTCGCCGCCTTGCACCACTTCAACAATAGGGAGATCAAAACGCGTCGCGAACGCATGGTCCCGTTCGTCGTGTGCGGGACATGCGTATACAGCGCCCGTGCCGTAGGTCGCGAGCACATAGTCAGCGATCCAAATCGGGACAGTTTCCCCGTTAACAGGATTGACACAGTAAGAACCCGAACCGACACCTGTTTTTTCAACGTCTGCCGCCTCGGCTGTGCGGTCGCGTTCGCTTCGTCGACCAGCCTCTTCACAATATGTCGCCACGAGATCCTGTTGCTCGTTCGAAACAACCGACGAAACCAACGGATGTTCAGGTGCCAAGACAAGATACGTGCATCCAAACAACGTATCGGGCCGGGTGGTAAATACTTCGATCCTCTGATCTGAGTCTTGAATCGGGAAAAACACCGCGGCCCCTTCGGACCGACCGATCCAATTGCGTTGAGACTCTTTGATGCCTTCCGGCCAATCCAAATCGTCAAGACCTTCGAGCAATTGGTCAGCATACTCGGTGATACGAAGCATCCACTGGCGCATCGAACGACGCTCCACTGGGTCGCCGGTCTCAATGTAAACGCCGTCTTTAACTTCCTCGTTGGCGAGTACCGTACCGAGCGCGGGACACCAATTGACCGGGACGTCTTCCTCGTAGGCGAGTCCCCGCTCGAACAATTTCAAGAATATCCACTGCGTCCATTTGTAGTATTCGGGATCTGACGTCGCAAATTCACGCGACCAATCATAAGAAAGACCTAACGCTATCAATTGGTCCTTGAACGTTGCGATGTTTCGCTCCGTCACTTCACGCGGACCAATACCTTCACGCACCGCTTGACGCTCGCTTGGCAATCCGAACGAATCCCAACCCATGACCCGCAATACGTTGTAGCCCATCATCCGACGCGCACGTGCCATGACGTCTGTCGCAACGTACCCCTTCGGATGGCCTACATGTAAACCAACGCCACTTGGATAAGGAAACATATCAAGGACGTAATACTTCGGAAGCGAACGATCATCTTGGGTCGAGAAAGTATCGTTGTCGCGCCAGTAAGATTGCCACTTCTTCTCAATCGTCTGGTGGTCGTATCCCGCCATCAGTTGCTTCAGTGAAGTACTCAGCCTCCCTGAGGTCGAAACTTCGGCAGCGCAACGTCGTCATTGATCTCATCAAATACGACCTCCAAAGGCATATCGAGTTTCAGTGCTTCGGGCGTCTGCTCGCAATCGACGATGTTGCTCATCATGCGGACCCCTTCATCGAGCTCAACGATTGCTATCGCGTATGGGGCCTCATCTTCGAAGCCTCGAGCTGGACGTTCATTGATAACGTAGCTGTATAACCGACCCTTCCCTGACGCTTCGAAAATCTCCACGTCGGTCGATCCCGTGTACGGGCTGAAAGGTCTAGGAGGAAAATACGCCTTCCGCGTCTCCTTGCATCGCTGCAAAAGCAGTTTGCCCTCCTTGCATCCGTCCCAAAAGAATCGAGTTTCCGGCGTTGGTCGAGGAATTGGTTTTCGGTATTCGCTCATTAGCGCGCCCTTTGCCGAGTGAATCGCGATTCTAAACGCAAGCCGCAGTCAACTCACGCGTTAGCGACTCGTTACCGTTAAGCAAATTCCCATCGACAAAAAAAGAATTCGAATTGGCCGTCGTGCTCTGCAATTACCACTAACAACAACACGCTCGATATGATGGCGCTCTTTGGGAGATGGTTATGTCGAACTGGTTTTCAATCGAAGGCAAGACGGCTCTGGTCACGGGCGGCTCTCGCGGAATCGGTGAGATGATTGACGCTGGATTCCTAATCAATGGGGCTCGCGTTTACATCAACTCTCGCAAAGCCAACGTTTGTAATGAAACTGCAGCTCGACTGGCCACAACGTATGGTGGCGATTGCATTTCGATTCCGGGTGACATATCGGACCTTGCCAGTATCGAAGACGTGTTCAACGAGATAGACAAGCGCGAGGAACGCTTGGACATTCTGGTCAACAACGCCGGAGCAACGTGGGGTGCGCCCATTGACGAATTTCCGGAAAGTGGTTGGGACAAAGTAATGGACACCAACGTCAAGGGCATTTTTTTTCTGACCCAAAAGATGTTGCCGTTATTGCGTCGATCTGCGAGTCACGAAGATCCCGCCCGCGTGATTAATATCGGATCGGTGGACGGCATTAAGACGCCGGCTTTCGAGAACTTTTCCTACGGCCCGGCGAAGGCGGCTGTTCATCATCTCACTCGGGTCATGGCCGCGCATTTGATTAAAGAAAATATCATCGTCAACGCGATCGCGCCGGGTCCTTTCCCGTCATGGATGCTGAGCGCTGGCGTCGGATTCGGTGGGAAGGTCGAAGGGGCGGATTGGGACGCCGTGGGTCGAAACAATCCGAGCGGCCGCGTCGGCACAATGGAAGACATCGCCGGTCTTGCGATCTTTCTGAGTTCGCGCGCGGGCGCTTATACGGTCGGGGAAACGATCACGTGCGACGGCGGGGCTGTGGCCGCCTCGTAATTGGATTTCTTTGGGAAGGATCTCGCCATCATCACTGGTCTAGGAAGCTGAGGCCGCCGCAATACTCTCGACCGTTGAACCCAACATTGCTGAAAAATCGGTAGCGCTTTGCTCAGCTCGCAACCCTTCCGTAAGAGCTCGAGAGAAACTAGCTATAACTCCTTGATTATTAGATAGTTTATTGTTTGACTCGTCCCGTGAATAACCACCAGAGAGTGCGACGACCCGCAGTACTTTGGGATGGTTACTGAATTCTTGATAGAAATTATCGGTTTCCGGAAGGGTCAGTTTAAAGATCACGGGGAGCTCGCTATCTAGTATCGCAAGCTGTTCCCGCAAGTTGTCGCGTAACAAGTCTTCACAGTCCTGTTTATCGACCACGTTGATGTCAACCTCGGGCTCGATAATGGGAACCAATCCGTGGGCAAGAATGTTCGCCCCGTAGTCGAACTGTTGGGTGACCACTCTCGCAATGCCTGGGCCGTTGGCTTCCTTGATGACCGAGCGCATCTTGGTGCCGAACACGTCCAGAGATTTCGCTCGAATCAGCCTCTCATCCAGATCAGGGATCGGCTTCATGATTTGCACGCCATCAGCAACGTCGTGCATCCCATAATCCACTTTCAAAAACGGGACAATCTGTTTTTCGCTCCAAAGATACTGACTTGTCGGTTGTCCCAAAACCTCACGATCTAGCGTATTTTGAAACAGGATCGCACCTAGCACATGAGTCCCGGTGAACCTCGCATCGGTGACGATGCGAGTCCGCATCGCGTGTACCGTGTCAAACATCTCGTCATCCGAGCTGTAGGCAGAAGCATCGATACCGTAAAGCTGCAGCGCCTTAGGCGTGCTTCCGCCACTCTGATCAAGCGCCGCGATAAACCCCGATCCTCGGCCCATACGTTCAATCTGTTCGCTCATTCGTTCCGCCGTGTTCACCAACTCAAGATCGGCGTCATTCTAGCCTGAGAACGACGACGTACCCATGGTTTTGGGGCTGCTTTAAATGCAGCTATTAAGCCGCCGCATCGTCCTGCAAGCCCCGGATTTCAGAAACGATCTCGTAGGAACGCAATCTCTTTGAATGCTCGTATATTTGACACGAGACGATCAATTCGTCAGCACCCGTTTTCAAAAGAAAGTCGTCGATCGCCTTGGCAACGGTTTCAGCGGAACCGACAGCGGACGCGCTGCGCATCTGATCTAGCATCTTCTGTTGGTCGGGGGTCAATTCAAGATCGTCCACCGGCGCGGGTAAACGCCCCGGAGTCCCGCTACGCAATTTGAGAAAAGACTGCGTCGCTGAAGTTCGTAAGAACTTCGCTTCGTCATCTGTTTCAGCAGCGCAAACGTTGAACCCAAGCATGACGTAGGGACTTTCCTGCTGGTCGGACGGTTCGAATCTCGACCGATAGACATCGATGGCCTCCATCATTGCGGCCGGCGCAAAGTGAGACGCGAACGCGAACGGCAGTCCAAGCAACGCTGCGAGCTGAGCACCGTAGAGGCTCGACCCGAGAATCCATAGGGGTACTTCGGCACCCCCTCCTGGCACCGCATGAACACGTTGATTCTCTTTCGGCGGCGCTAGATAGTGTTTGAGCTCCATCACGTCACGCGGGAACCCGTCAATGTCGCCTTGAAGCGTCCGGCGGAGAGCCATCGATGTCTGCTGATCGGTCCCTGGAGCTCGACCAAGCCCCAGGTCGATTCGTCCCGGAAACAGCGCTTCAAGCGTGCCGAATTGCTCAGCAATAACAAGCGGTGCGTGATTGGGGAGCATAATCCCGCCTGACCCGACGCGGATAGAACGGGTACCCTGGGCAACGTGGCCAATCACCACAGCCGTCGCCGAACTCGCTATACCCTGCATGTTATGGTGCTCGGCTAACCAGTACCGTGTGAATCCCCATGCTTCAGCGTGACGTGCGAGGTCCAAGGTGTTGGCAAGAGCTCGGCCCGCATGGCTCCCTTCCACAATAGGAGCAAGATCAAGAACCGAGAAGTTTGTCAAAGCGGGCTGACTCGAACCGGTAGCTCACGTATACCATGGATAAAAGTTGAATAGTTTCGACGGACCTCGCCGACGACTTCCACCGTTTCGAACCGCTTCATAATTTCTTCCCACAACACACGCAATTGCATTTCCGCCATTCGATTACCCATGCAACGATGTATACCGAAACCAAATGCAAGATGGTGTCGCGCGTTCGGTCGATCGACTAGAAATTGATTCGCATTGGGTATGACGTCTTCGTCTCGATTTCCCGATATGTACCACATCAAAAGCTGGTCACCTTTTAATACTTTTTTATCGCGGACCTCGCAATCTTCGTTCGCCGTGCGTCGCATATACGCTATCGGTGTTTGCCAACGAATCATTTCAGAAACCATATTCGGTATAAGCCCATGATCGGATCTGAGTTTTTCGTACTCCCTTGAATTTTCGTTAAGCGCTAGCACACCCCCCGTAATGGAGTTTCGTGTGGTGTCGTTCCCACCAACGATCAACAGCAAGAGATTGCCCAGGAACTCATACGGCTGCATATCTCGGGTGGCGTCCCCGTTGGCAAGCATCGACACCAAATCGTTGCCGGGTTTTCCGACGCGTTCATGCCATAACCGAGTGAAATATTCCAAACAGGAGAGCATCTCTTGCCGACCTTCTTCCCTCGATTCGACTATGCCTTCTTCTTGTCCCGCCGTGACAATGTCGGACCATCGCGTCAATTTACGCCGATCCTCAAACGGGAAGTCGAACAAAGTTGCCAGCATTTGGGTGGTCAGTTCCACAGAGACCGTGTCAACCCAATCAAAGGTTTCGCCAATAGGCACAGAATCCAGAATCCTTCCAGCGCGCTCTCGTATGGTGGATTCAAGTACTTTGAGATTAGGCGGGGCAACCACCGAAGAAACGGTCGCCCGCTGCTCATCGTGCTTCGGTGGGTCTGTCGAAATAAACATATTGAAAGCGCTTGGTTCGGCTTGCGAATTCAAGTCCACACGAGGCCCCAACGCGATACCATGGGCGGAAGAGAAGAGGCGATGGTTAGTATCGATCGCCATAATGTCTTCAAATTTCGTGATCGACCAGTAGCGGCCAGCATGGTCACGCTCAGAGAGATGGACAGGATCTTCCTGACGCAACCGCTCAAAATATCGCCAGTGTTTGTCTTCATGGAACAATTGTGGATCCATGACATCAATCTCTTCGAGGTCGATCGTATAGGGATCCGGAATTTCGGTGTGTTGCTCTGGCTCGCTCATTGTTCCCTCAAATTGTCTGGTCGATGCGACTGTAGCGCACTTGACCCCCTGAAGCTCCGTGTGACCCAACGTCGAACAGGCTATCGAGCTATACTGCTCGGGTACCAGTGGACTAACGACATGGAAAAAATCCTTCTATACCACAACCCCGGTTGAGGCAAATCACGCGGCGCAATCGACCTATTGCGCGAGCGCGACGTCGAGTTCGATGTCATTGAATATCTCAAAACACCATTGAGTCGCGAAGCTCTTGAGCGGATCATTGATCTTGTTCCGGACAATCCCGAAGAAATGGTTCGTAAGGACAAGAACTTTAAGGAATTGGGGTTTGACGCCCATGACTACACCTCGAAAGAGGCGGTGGTAAACGTGCTTCTCGATCACCCCAAACTCATGCAGCGGCCTATCATCATTCGTGGCGATCACGCGGTGATCGGGCGACCCTCGGAAAAAGTTTTAGCGCTCCTCGACTAGCAGTTCGCCGACCTGCGAATCTCGAGTGGACGATATTTTTCTGTAGTGTTACAGACGCGGCTTTTGACCTACGATCACTGTCGCACCACGCACGCAATGAGTCGTTCCACCAAGCTGTCTCTTATACACATCTCCGAGC